>DKKJ01000039.1:0-13180 GCA_002455175.1 Opitutaceae bacterium UBA6669 | reverse complement strand
AGAGAGTCGCGCAACTCCTTCAAATAGACGGTAAGGATGGATCGGTAATTCATGAGTGGGTCGACGCTCCGATGGCTTTGACGAAGATCTCTTCGGTGTCCGTTTCACCGAATTGCTGGCGGAGTTCACTCAGGCTTCCAGTTGCGAGCAGGCGCCCCCCGTGAATGATACCGACGGTATCGCAGAGTTTTTCCACTTCGCTCATGATGTGGGTAGAGTAAATGACGGTCTTTCCTCGATCCCGACACTCCCGCACGAAGCGCACAATCGTTCGGGCTGCCATCACATCCAAGCCGAGCGTGGGTTCGTCAAAGATGATCACGTCAGGGANNGAAAACGTATCCACACGGCGGTCTAAAAAGTCACCCATGGCCAACTCGGAGGAAAGTTGCTGCGTGCGTTGAGCGATTGCTTTGTCGGACATTCCGTTGAGTTGACCGAAATACCGGATGGTTTCGCGCGCGGTCAGTCGTCCGTAAAGCGCGGTGCTGGCCGCCAAGAATCCCACTCGCGCGCGCACTTGGGTGGGATGGCTCATCACCGAGAAACCCGCGACCGTGGCGTTTCCGGAGGTCGGGCGCAGTAAGGTGGCAAGCATCCGAAGCGTAGTGGTTTTTCCAGCGCCATTGGCTCCCAAAAGACCGTAGATGCGGCCGGGTTGACAGGACAAGGAGACGTCTTCAACCGCATGAATCTCTCCGCGTTTCTTGTCGCANNTGCCTCGATCATGAAGGAGGCAGCTTGTGGGGTGAATGAGCGAAGGTGAAGGGCGAAAGCGTGCCCGAGCGAAGTCCGCCTTGTCAACGGGCTGAGAAGACGCCTTTAGTTCGCACATGTATCCCGACGTCGTGGTGGTGGGCAGCTACGTGCAAGACCTGACCTGGCAATGTGCGGCGTTTCCACGCCCGGGGGAAACGGTCGTTGGAACGTTCGTCCCCGGCCCTGGGGGTAAGGGATCTAACCAAGCAATTGCCGCGGGCAGAGCCGGCGCGCGTACAGGTTTTATGGGGGCAGTAGGAAAAGACGGGTACGCTGCCGAAGCGCGCCGATTTTATCGGGAGAATGCCGTCGCTTGTCACANNGCGCTGGCATTCTCGTGTCGGCAACAGGCGAGAATGCTATCGTGGTGGCTCTAGGTGCCAATGCGCACCTGCAGAGTCGAGATCTCAAACGCGCGTGGTTGGAAAATGCCAAAATTGTGATCGCTCAATGCGAGTCCAACCTCACCGCTACGTTGGCCGCGCTGAAAGTGGCCCGTCGGGCAGGAGCCCTTACCCTGCTCAATCCCGCTCCGATGAGGGATGATTTTGACCCCGATATTTTACGGTGGGTGGACGTTCTGATTCCCAACGAAACGGAATTCGTTTCACTCCAGCAACGGATCGGCGCTCCCGTTGTTAAAAAAGGCAAACCGAGAAATGACCTCNNTCGGCGGTGTCGTTCTTTTGGAGTGGAGACTGTGATCGTGACATTGGGTTCGCAGGGGTGCGTTCTCTCGCGACCGGAAAAGGCTACCGCGTTACCTGGGTTTAAAGTCGATGCCGTCGATACGACAGGTGCGGGCGACGCGTTTGTGGGCGGGTTTGCGGCGGGACTTCTCCAACATCCTGGAGACCTTCTTGCCGCTACGCACTACGCAATGGGGGTGGCAGCACTCTCCGTGACGCGGGTGGGAACAGCGCCGGCGATGCCCTGGAAGCGTGAGGTAAAACGATTCCTCCTCCAACAACGACAGGCGTGAGACCATGCCAGCGCCCGAACCTTCCCTAATCGTAAAAGGACCCATTCGCAAAGTGGGTGTTTTCTATGTGGTCGAGCTTTCCGCGGCCGAGGTGAAGGCTCTGGGTGGGACGAAGGCGCGATTACCCGTGGTGGTGAACTGCCTGGGCACAACTTATCTTTCGACGGTGATGCCGGCGGGTAAGGGGAAAGGGCGTGTCCATGTCCTCGTAGAAAGCTTTCGCCCGGCAGGGCTGAAGGAAAGAGATGAAATCACGCTTGAGTTAAGGGAAGATCGCAGCTCGCGCGATGTCGCTTTGCCGGCGGATCTTAAACGGGCGCTTCAGTATCGCCCGGTGGCGATGAAGGGATGGGAGGCCGCACCGGTGTCGTACCGTCGAGCGATGATGGGCTACCTCGACAGTGCACGCCAAGCGAACACACGGGCGGCACGTCTGGAGATCTTTTTGGAACGCCTTGCGGAGCGCGGAGAAAAAACGCGGAATCCACGAAAAGATGGGAAGAAATCAGCCCCTTGATAGTTGCCCGTGCGACGCCTGCGGTAACTGGAGCCGATTCCGACGAGGGGGTGGGCGTAGTCGGCGGATTGACACGTAGAGCCAGCGGAGGTAAACGATCAGGATATGCAGACGACAGTGAGAGTCCACGAATCCTCTGGGATCATTTTCATTAAAATTATTCCTGCCATTGGCGGGCGAGCCTAAGCACGCGTACCAACGTTGCTGTGTCACGACCGCCCTGAGTTCAACGCTCAGGGTTTTTTATTGTCCCTGTCGATCCTCTCGCGAACCCGATCCCCCCTCATCTCTCATGCAAACTCCACCCAATGAACCGACGCCTAGACCGGTCGAAGTGGCTCACGTGCCGCCTGATCTTCAGGATTACGTGCGCCGGATTCTGACGTCGTCGGTGTATGACGTGGCCGTGGAAACGCCGCTTGAACCGATGAAGCAGCTTTCGAAGCGATTGGGCGTGGAAGTTCTTCTCAAACGCGAGGATTTGCAGCCGGTGTTTTCGTTTAAAATCCGCGGCGCGCAGAATAAGCTGGCGGCGTTGACACCTGCCGAGCGCGCTCGCGGAGTCATCTGCGCTTCCGCGGGCAATCACGCGCAAGGAGTCGCGTTGTCGGCCGCTCGCCTCGGTGTGCGCTCAGTCATCGTTATGCCGACAACGACTCCGACCATCAAAGTGCGCTCGGTGACGCGATTGGGAGGTGAGGTTGTTCTGCACGGCGAGGGTTTCGATGCGGCGCGTGCGTTCGCGCTCGAGATGGCCTCGAGCGAGGGACTTATTTTCGTGCACCCGTTTGACGATCGTGAGGTGATTGCCGGGCAGGGAACGATCGGAATGGAACTGCTCCGCCAGCATCCCGCTCCCCTGGGAGCGATCTATCTGCCGATCGGTGGCGGCGGCTTGGCTGCGGGTGTGGCCGCATATGTGAAGTTTCTCCGTCCGGAGATCAAGGTCTTCGGCGTCGAACCCATTGATGCTGCTAGTATGCAGGCTGCCATTACTGCTGAGAGGACGGTCAAGTTGGACCAGGTGGGCCTCTTCGCGGATGGGGTCGCAGTGCGAGAAGTAGGGCAGGAGACGTTTCGGTTGTGCCGTGCGTTACTCGATGGAATCGTCACGGTGACCACCGATGAAATCTGCGCGGCGATCAAAGATATCTTCGAAGATACCCGGGCGGTCGCCGAGCCTGCCGGGGCGTTGGCGTTGGCCGGAGCACGGCGGCATGTCGAGACCGGCAGGGCTCCAGGCGGTCCGTTGATCGCGATCAATAGTGGCGCGAACTTAAATTTCGATCGACTGCGCCATGTGGCAGAGCGTGCGGAGATTGGCGAAAAAGGAGAAGCCCTGCTGGCCGTGACCATCGACGAGAAACCGGGAAGCTATCGGGCCTTCATTCAATTGTTGGGAAATCGTTCGATCACCGAATTCAATTATCGATGGGCAGCGGGGTCACAGGCGCACATTTTTGTCGGTATCACCCTGAAGAATGGAGATGAGGAAAAGGAACAAATCATCGCCCACATTCGCCACCAAGGCCACGCGGTTGTGGACATGACTGAAAACGAATTAGCCAAGCTTCACGTGCGTTACATGGTGGGTGGGCGTGTCCCTGAACTGCGCGACGAACGGGTGTTTCGCTTCCAGTTTCCGGAGCGTCCGGGTGCCTTGCTCCGTTTTCTTGAAGGACTCAAAGAGGAGTGGAATATCTCACTCTTTCACTATCGTAATCATGGCTCTGACTACGGGCGTGTCTTCGCGGGGATTCAGGTGCCTCCGAGTAGTCGCGAACTCTTCCAGCAGTTTCTCGATCGTTTAGGGTACGATCATTGGGAGGAAACTGCCAATCCGGCGTATCAATTGTTCCTCTCGGGAGGTCGTGACTGATTACGTGAAACCGATCTGCCTGTAAGCCTTAGTGGACGGGGCGACGTTACTCATAAGGAATCATCCGGATATCCGCCCAGATCGCTTCCAAGTCGCGGTCCCGAAACGATTCCGATCTAAAGTCGGGCTCCAAAAGGAAGGCTTGTCTCAGATGGGCAAGCGCCAGGAGGCGATGACCGAGGAGGCTGAGGTAGCAGCCGAGATTGTAGTGAACCAAAGCGGAACACGAAGGGGAGCGTTTTTCGACCTGAGAGAGTACGGAGAACGCTTCTTCGATTTTGTTCATTTCGCGGAGCGCATAGGCCCACCCAATCCATCCCGTTTCTGATGTCGGGCATTGGCGGGTGAGTTCCCGGGCGGCCGTGATCACCTTAGTCCAGTTCTTCTCCTGGGTATGCAGCTCGATCCGAGTCGACAGGACAACCGGGAGATTGCGGTCGTTTTTCGCGATTTTTTCCAGTTCTCGAGATGACTCCTTTAGCAAGCCAAGGGCGAGATAGCCGCGGGCGTACTCGGCATGGCGTTCCGGGGAAATCATTTACTGACCCAGCTTGCACAGAGGCAGACCGAGTCCAGGCCAGAATCTGGCCTGCCGCTGCCTGTGCTGGTCGAGGAACAGGCAGGCACGGCCAGGACGAGAGCTTGCCAGTGCCGTGGGTGCTGCGTTGTAGTGGATGCAGGCTCGGGCCTTTTTTATGACGACGAAGCTTTTACGAGTTCCTCAATGGATGCGTGTCATGAGTCTCCTTCTGGCGGGAGTGTGGGGAGCAGATTTAAGGGCGGACACGGGTAAGCCACTCGTTTTTTTTGAAGGTACAGGCACCCATACGCGTTGGATCAGCAATCGACCCGAGGTCCAGCGCAGCTTTGATCAAGGTGTGG
Organism: Opitutaceae bacterium UBA6669; assembly: GCA_002455175.1. Classification (GTDB taxonomy): domain Bacteria; phylum Verrucomicrobiota; class Verrucomicrobiia; order Opitutales; family Opitutaceae; genus UBA6669. The sequence continues at coordinate 8,161 of DKKJ01000039.1, read as the reverse complement.
CCTTTGTCTCGGGATTCAATTACGACGAAGGCCTGCGGATGATGGAGCAGGCTGCTCGGTTGGATCCCACCAATCCGATGGTAGCGTGGGGAGTGGCGCTGGCCTGCGGGCCGCACATCAACAGTACCGGCGTATCGGCAGAGCGGGCACAACGGGCGTTGGCCGCGCTGCAAGTCGCCAAAAATGCGGGCGTGCAAGCGACGGGGGTGGTTAAGGACCTGATCGAAGCGATGCAAACGCGGTTCTCCCAAGATACTTCGGTCAAGCGAAAGACGCTCGACGAGGCTTATGCCGCAGCGATGAGAGACGTTTGGAGCAAGCACCCTGATGATGCTGATGTCGGCGCGTGGTTTGCGGAATCCATGATGATGTTGCGTCCTTGGGATTTGTGGACGTCGACCGGCGAACCGCATCCGGGCACCGAGGAGATTTTGGCTACTCTGGAAGCGGTCCTACGTCTCGAGCCCGATCATCCTCTGGCCAACCACATGGCCGTACATGCGCACGAAGCTTCGAAAAATCCTGAACGTGCGATGCCGGCAGCGGACCGCTTGCGAGTGATCACCCCGGGGCTAGGTCATATGGTGCACATGTCGTCCCACATTGATGTGCGCTGTGGTCAGTGGGATCAGGCGATCGTCGCGAATACCCGCTCCATCGCCATTAACCACGACTATCTCGCAAAGACCGATCAGGATTTGTCGGCCTATACCAACTACATTGGCCATGATTATCACCTACTCACGTACGCGGCGATGATGAGTGGTCGTGGCGCGCTGGCACTGCAGACGATGAAGGCCTTGATGGTGGAAATGCCAGCTCATTGGAAACGTGATTCGGCCATCGGTGACGGTTATCTCGCGATGCAGTTCGATGTGATGAAACGGTTTGGTCGCTGGGACGAACTCCTGGCTTCATCCGAACCCGAGGGAAACTACCCTCACGCACGAGCTTGGCGTCTTCTTGGTCGAGGGATTGCGCACGCAGCGCAGGGGAATCCAGCGGAGGCACGGCGGGAGCAAGCAGCTTACCTCAAGGCGTGTGAAGCGGTGCCTGAGAACGCCACCTACCGGAAGAACCCACTCAAGGATGTGCTGGCGATTGCAACGCTTCTCCTCGAAGGGGAGATCTTGCTAAGCGAAGGCAAAGCCGAGCCTGCAATGGCGGCGCTCAAGGAGGCCATTGTCCTGGAGGACAAGCTTCAGTATGCCGAACCGCCGGCTTGGGCTCAACCGGTGCGCCATGCTTTAGGCGCCGCCTTGATGCAGCGTTTACGCTTCGAAGAGGCGGAGGTGGTTTATCGCGAGGACTTGGCTCGCATCCCGGACAACGGTTGGTCCTTGTTCGGACTGGCCCAAGCGTTGCGTATGCAGGACAAGAATCGCGACGAAGCCGCCGCGCTGGAAGAACGCTTTCGGCAGGTGTGGTCAAAGGCAGATGTCACGTTGACCTCATCGTGTTTCTGTCAGCCAGGCAGCTAGGTTTCCGTAGCCCGCGGAGGGCTGATCTTTCCGTTTTGGGTCAGCCGATTACCGCCTTAAAAGCTCTTACCTCAAATTTTTTTACCGGCCGCAACGTTGGTCAGGTAGTGTCGTTGTATCCCTCTTCCCCAAAGCCCATGACGTTTCTGCGACCCTTTCTTCTCACGATCAGATCTGGTGTAGGGATAGTCGGAATGTTGCTGGCACTACCTATGTGGAGCCGGGCGAACGACGGATTTCCTCGGTTTGTTGTCCCGGGCCATGACCGTGAAATGGCGGCCCTAAATGCGATGCATCGCCTCCACTTTCCTCCGGTGTGGCTGGATTATCCCAACAAAGATCCGGAAGCGGGGTTGTGCACCCTGTGGGACGAGTGGCTCACCGGTCCGTGCCTTTGGGCAGACACGGCAGGACAGAAAGTGTGTGACGAGAAGGTCACCATCACACGGCGCTTACGGAATGCCTTCCTGAATAAAATCATCGATAGCGAGGGTTACGTTGCCACCCATCAACACGAGGGAATCGGGCATGTCCTCGGATGGCCGTTCCCCTATTGGATCAATAATGCCGGTGCTGCGGGCATCCACTTTTCGGATCGGGGTACGAAGTCCTCGGTGCTGAGAAAAGGAGCACCGGTAACGACCGATCCTGTGGGATGGACGCTGCAGGGGCTAGAAGCCGTGGGAATCGATTCGGAGGGCTGGCGTTTAAGAGTTACTGGTGCTGACGCGGGCATGACTACACCTGAAATGAACTTTGAGACGTTTCAGTCGCCGTTCATTCAAGTGCGTTGGAGCGGAAAGAATCTCGGGGACGCGCAGCCCTTTCTGGAATGGGAGGAGATGGGGCAGTCCGGCTTTACCACGACGCGGCGTATGGTATTGCCTCCGCCGGATCTTTACGAAGGCGAGGCGGGCTGCGTGACGGTTCCGGTGTACCGGCATCCGCAGTGGAAAGGCCGAATTACACGCCTGCGGTTACGCTTCGCGAATGAAACCATCGGCGGCGAAATTCTTCTCCAGGCAATCTTCACGCAGTATGACACCCGTCATAACATCAACAATTTCGATTACATCCGAGGGTCGATCGACTACTTTCTTTGGACAGGTGACGTCGATTTTCTCCGCCAGAGCCTGCCTCGCTTGCGCAAAGCTCTGCGTTATGCGCAACGCGAGTTCCGCACCCTCGAAAATAACTGTGTGCTCACTCCTTGGGTGGGGCACGACGGTCGCTCTGGAGTGGAAAGAAATACGGACGGATCTCCGCGCATTCTGCCGGGGAGAGGCGTGGGTAACAACTATTGGGATCTTTTGCCCTTCGGGCATAAAGACAGCTATGCGAGTATCCGCTATTATCACACACTGGTTCGTTTCGCGGAACTAGAACGTGCGATCCGTGGACACCCCGAGTGGGCGTTGACAGGGGTTGATGGAGCTTTTGATCCGGATCAGCTCGAACAGCATGCGCTTGAGGTCAAGGCCGAGGGGAATCGCGTATTTTGGAGTGAAGAAAACGGGCGCTTTGTGGCCGGACCTGACATCGAAGGCGTGCGCACGGACTACGGGTTTACCTTTCTTAACACGGATGCGATTCACTACGGTTTTGCGACCGATCGGCATGCGCGTGAGATTATGGACTGGATTGAGGGTCGTCGCGTCGTTGAAGGCGACACGTCGACGGGACAGGACCTCTATTATTTCCGGTTCGGTCCGCGCAGCACGACCAAGCGGAATATCGACTATTATTTTTGGCGCTGGAATCAGGCCGACAAAATTCCTTTCGGAGGGCAGGTCCAGGATGGCGGTGCTGTTTTAGGATGGTCGTACATGGATCTCATGGCGCGTCTCAAGGTTTCTGGTCCCGACAATGCGTGGAAGCGTCTTGAGGAAATCCTCCGCTGGTTTGAGGAGGTTCAGGCCGGCGGTGGTTATCGTGAGTACTACAAAAAGAACGGGGTTGGCTTGCAAGGCGATGGGACCGCGGGCGGTCTCGGCCTGGATCGAGAGTTTTTCGAGTCCTTACTCGTGCCCCAAGTGATGCTCACAGGCTTCCTAGGTCTTTCTCCCACCGCTGATGGATGCCGCCTTGAACCCAAGCTGCCCACGGCCTTCCCCGCACTCACCGTCGATCGCATCAAAATCAAAGGTCTCATCCTTTCTGTCACCGCTGACGCCCAGGGACTCACTCTGAAAAAGCACTCGGGTAGATGTTGGAGTCCTTTCGTGATCGATGCCCCCGGATATCATCCCGTGCCTGCGGTGGATTGGGAGCGTATGAGTGAAGTGAGGCTGGTGAGAAAGTGATTTCTCCGCGTCTTAACGGTAAAAAAGAGTCGAGTGGGCTTCGAGCACGGCGTTTCAGCGACCGTTACTGGCTCAGGTTTTTACTATAAAGGAGTCTTGGTGAAGAGGTGTTGCAGTAGCTGGCTGCTGACCGCGATGGAAGAGTGCNNTTTGCGTCGGCTCTGAGGTGGAGATGACAATGCCCCTTGGCGGATCTTTCAAAGGGCGCTCGGGACTTTTTGTTTTCGGACAGATCGGGTGTGTCGCAGCTTCCTTTGGTTCGGACCCTTCCCGATGAAAGGAGAGATGTAGGCAGTCCGTCTCGGTGGTATTTGCTGGGCTGAAATCTCTGCAGTGAACCGGCAAGAGCCGATGAGAGCCCCCGCGTGACGCGTGAGTGGCTGCTCAAGGGTGGAGCTTGTTTTAACCCAGCAAAACAGAGGCTTGCCCGTTTTCTCAAAAGACCAACGCTCCGTTCCGCTGGGCAGCTTGCTTACAGTCCGCTCTATCCAACGTTCTTCATTTTGCTTCTCCTCCTTGTAACACTTCCTTTTGTAGCCGCTTTTTTAGCGGCGCTGCTACCTTCCAATGCACGCAATGCTGAGGCTTGGCTGGCGGGCGCGGTCGCCGTGTGCGGGTTTGCGATTACCTGTTGGTTTTATCCGCAGATTAGCCAGGGGCAGATCATCCGAGAGGAAATTCCGTGGCTACCGGCCCTCGGTGTTAACCTGATTTTCCGGCTGGATGGATTTGCTTGGCTGTTTCTTCTATTGGTCACGGGTGTCGGCTTTTTGGTCGTGCTCTACGCCCGTTATTACATGTCGCCGGAAGACCCGGTGCCGCGGTTTTTTGCATTTTTCCTGGCCTTCATGGGCTCGATGTTGGGCGTGGTGGTATCCGGAAATCTCATTCAGCTGGTGGTGTTCTGGGAGCTGACCAGTATCACGTCCTTTTTGCTCATCGGCTATTGGTTTCATATCCCGCAGGCTCGGGAGGGTGCCCGCATGGCATTGACGGTCACGGGGCTCGGAGGCCTGGCGCTCTTGGCGGGGATATTGATCATCGGTCACATCGCTGGAAGTTACGATCTCGATATCGTGCTCGCCTCGGGACAACTCATTCGTGAGCACTCGCTTTATTTGCCCGCATTAGTGCTCGTGCTGCTCGGTGCTCTGACCAAAAGCGCTCAGTTCCCGTTTCATTTTTGGCTGCCGCGGGCAATGTCGGCGCCTACACCTGTGTCGGCGTATCTACACTCGGCGACGATGGTCAAAGCCGGGGTTTTTCTTCTCGTCCGCTTTTGGCCGATCATGGCTGGCACCGATGCCTGGTTCTGGATCGTGACCTTCTCGGGACTGATTACACTGATCATCGGTGGCTACATCGCGATTTTCCAGACCGATCTCAAGGGATTGCTGGCTTACTCAACGATCAGTCACCTCGGACTGATCACCACGTTGCTGGGCATGAGCAGTCCGCTTGCGGCAGTGGCGGCTATTTTCCACATTGCCAATCACGCCACGTTCAAGGCTTCGCTCTTCATGGCGGCAGGGATTGTCGATCATGAGAGTGGCACCCGAGATATTCGAAAGCTGAATGGGTTGTTCCGTTTCATGCCGATTACCGCGACCTTGGCTATGGTTGCGAGCGCAGCGATGGCGGGTGTGCCCTTGCTCAACGGATAGTTGTCCAAGGAAATGTTTTTTGCGGAGACTGCGGTGCGAGATGCAAATCCGTTCGTTGATTTCGCTTTGCCGTTTGGTGCTACCTTGGCCGGAGTCTTCAGCGTCACTTACTCACTGCGCTTTGTGCACGGCGTCTTCTTTGGGCCTCCACCTGAGGGTTTGAGCCGCACTCCCCATGAGCCGCCGCGCTTGATGCGCTGGCCGATAGAGGTGTTGGTTTTGATCTGTCTGACGGTGGGAATCATTCCTGGCATCACTATGGGCCCGTTTTTAGCTACCGCGGTGTTCTCCATCACGGGTGCGGGTACCCCGACCTATAGTCTTGCCGTCTGGCATGGTTTAAATTGGCCGCTCGCCATGAGTGCGGTCGCCCTCGTGGGCGGAACGGTCTTGTATTTGTCCCTGCGTCGCTATCTGGCGCGGGGCATTGAAACTACGCCTGGCCTGCGCTGGATCAATGGTCAGACCTTGTTTGAGCACGTGCTCGTGACGGTTTTTTGGAAGTGGCCCAAGGGGCTGAAACGATTTTTTGGGAGCGAGCGTTTGCAATCACAGCTCTTCCTGCTGGTCGCGGTGGCGGTGTTCGCGGGTGCGTGGCCTCTGATGGGAAAAGTGGGGTCGTATACCGTTTCGGCTGTCACCCTGGATCCGGCATTTGCCCTCGTGTGGACGGTGGGTATTGCCTGCGCCATTGCGGCGGCTCACCAAGCGAAATTTCACCGCCTTGTCTCACTGATGCTCTTAGGTGGAGCGGGCCTGGCGACGTGCGTTACGTTTGTCTGGTTTTCAGCTCCTGATTTAGCGGTGACGCAGCTGCTGGTGGAGATTGTGACAACGGTCTTGATCTTACTGGGTCTGCGCTGGTTGCCCAAGCGACTGCCGTATATGGATGCGGGGATTCACCTCGTGCGGGGGCGACTCCGTCGGTCGCGAGACTTCGTTCTTGCGGTCATCGCGGGTGGCGGCATGGCGCTGATCGCTTATGTGGTGATGACTCGGCAAAGTCCTGACGGTATTGCCAACTATTTCCTCGAGAATGCTTATAAGCTCGGCGGGGGAACCAATGTGGTGAATGTCATGCTGGTCGATTTCCGCGGCTTCGACACGCTGGGCGAAATCACGGTACTCGGTATTGTGGCCCTGACCGTTTTTGCGCTCCTGCGCCGGTTCCGTCCGGCCGCAGACTCTATCGAAAAACCGGAGCAGCAACGGATCCAGAGTGCGTTTGAGGCAGAGCGTCCGAGTGGTTCTGAGGGCAGTACGGTGAAGGATTACATCCGTCTTCCCTCGGTGATCATGCAATGGATGTTCCCGGTCGCCATCGTGCTGACGGTGCATCTTTTTATGAGGGGGCATGATAAACCCGGCGGCGGATTTGCGGCGGGCATCGTGATGGCCATCGCGTTTATCCTGCAGTACATGGCGGCCGGGACCCGTTGGGTAGAGGATCGGTTGCGGATACGCCCGGTTGTTTGGGTGGGGGTGGGATTGCTGCTGGCGCTTGGCACCGGGTTGGGCTCCTGGCTGTTTGGGTACCCCTTCCTGACTTCATTTTTCAGATACGCAGAAATCCCCTTTATTGGGCAGGTGCCTCTGGCGAGTGCGCTGGTTTTCGATCTGGGTGTGTTCATGCTCGTGGTCGGTGCTACTGTTTTGATTCTTATTGCTCTCGCTCACCAATCTGTGCGCAAACCGCGGACCGCGCGGCCCTTGCCGGCATTTAAACTCTCGCGAGGGAGTGACCGCGTAACGCCGCCATCAAGAGGAGACGTCTGATGGAATTGATGCTCTCACTTGCGATTGGAGTCCTCACCACCTGTGGCGTGTGGCTGCTGCTGCGCCCGCGCACATTTCAGGTGATCATCGGACTTTCGCTCCTCTCGTACGCGGTCAATCTCTTTATCTTTGGGATGGGGCGGCTACGCACCAATGCCGCACCTGTTTTAGAGCGTGGGGTAGCAGATGTGAGTCGCTACACGGATCCCGTGCCGCAAGCGTTGGTGCTGACCGCCATCGTGATTGGTTTTGCGATGACCGCGCTTTTTCTCGTGGTGCTGCTGGCCGCGCGTGGTTTGACGGGCACGGATCACGTCGATGGGGAGGAGGATGAGTAAAATGGATGCGCTTCTCAAACATCTCCTGATCTTACCCATCCTGCTGCCTATGGCGGTGGGGACTCTTTTGCTCTTGATCAATGATCGACGACGCTGGCTGAAGATGGTGATCAGTGCCGGGGCGACGCTGTTGCTTTTGACGGTGGCCATTGCGTTGGTGATGCGTGCCGCCGATGCTGGCCTCGCCGGTCCGCAATCGGTGACAATCTATCCTTTGGGCAACTGGCCAGTGCCCTTTGGTATCGTGCTCGTCGCTGATCGATTGGCGGCACTGATGGTGTTGCTGACGGGTATTATTGGGACGTGTGCATTGACCTATTCCTTTGCGCGCTGGCATGCAGCTGGACCGAGTTTCCACAGCCTATTTCAGTTTTTGCTGATGGGACTTAACGGCGCGTTTCTGACCGGCGATCTCTTTACTCTTTTTGTGTTTTTCGAAGTGCTTTTGGCGGCTTCGTATGGCTTGGCGTTGCATGGTTCTGGAGCTGAGCGCGTGAAGGCAGGTTTGCATTACATCGCGATCAACCTCGCGGCCTCTTCGCTGTTCCTGATTGGCGTGGCGTTGATTTACGGCGTGACCGGAACGCTGAACATGGCGG
>DKKJ01000401.1 GCA_002455175.1 Opitutaceae bacterium UBA6669 | reverse complement strand
GGTTCTAGTCCCCAATCGCTTCATCGTCTTCATTGCCACCATGACCTCGCTGCTCTCTCCCCGGATTGTCCACGTTCTCTGTCTGCTGAGTCTGAGTTCACCCTTTGCTGGAGTCGCTCTTCAGGCCGCGAAACCCCTGGCTCAAGACTACACCGCCGNNTTCATCTGGTGCGCAGCACCGATCAGGGTCGCACCTGGCAACCCGCCTCGGAACTGCCTTATTACTCGGCCATTCCTTTTGTTCACGCGGGCCGGCTCTACCTTTTCGCTAACCTCGGGGGAACGCGTTACCGCAATAACGATTTGCTCTTATTGCGCAGTGATGACGGCGGAAAGACATGGTCCGAGCCGGTGACGCTTTTCAAAGGGCACTACTGGAATTGCCACACCGGCATTGTGGTGAAGAACAACACGCTCTACGCCGCGACCGACAATCTAGGCTTGGGTTCTAGCTACGGCTCAGTGGTCGACCTCAAAAAGGACGCGCGCCGGGGGTNNTGATGGATCCGGCTGCCTGGCGTATTTCCAACACGGTCCCGCTCAAACCGATTCCGCGGGAATTGGTCGCCCCCAAATACGCAGCCAATAACAATGGCGATCTGTACCTCGAACCGAATGTCATCGAGGTCGCCGGCAAACTTCGCGTTCTCGCGACCGTCAAGCCGAGCCGCCAAACCTCTGCGAACCTCGGCGTGGTGATGGACCTCACGGATACAGAGANNAATTGGAGCTGAGTTTTGCCCAGTATTTTTCCATGCCAGGTGGCCAATTGAAGTACTGCGTCATCTGGGATGAACCCAGCAAGATGTTCTGGGCTACCGCCAACCTGGTCGTCGACAGCCAAGGAGTTTTCGATTGGTGGGAAAAAGGAAATGAGCGGGGCAACTATTGGGGCACGGGCGGAAACGACCGCCGCACTTTGATGCTTCAATACAGCCTGGATGGTATCAATTGGATCCAAGCCGGTTGCATCGCGCAGGCTCCCAAAATCTCGCAGTCATTCATGTATGCTCGTCCCGTTGTCGACGGTGACGACCTGGCGGTCATCTCTCGCTCAAGCGTGAACGCCCCCAACCAGCACGACGCGGATTACGCCATTNNTTTCACCGCGTAAAAAATTTTCGTTCGCTGGCGCTCGATCTGGTTCCACAGCCAGAAGGCAAGGCGCCGTAATTCGCACGCTCCGACTGGGTCAATTTTATGTCCTTTTCTACACTGCCCACCGTCGCCTTCATCGGGACGGGGGTGATGGGCCGCAGCATGGCTGGCCACCTCCTCACAGCAGGTTATCGCCTTCGGGTGCACAACCGCACCCGGGTAAAAGCGAGCGATCTACTCGACGCAGGCGCGACGTGGTTTGAGTCCGCGAGCGAGGCAGCAGCAGAAGCAGATGTGGTGATCACCATGTTGGGTTTCCCCCAAGATGTCGAAAGCTCCTATCTGGGCGCTCAGGGTATTCTCGCCCGCGCTCGACCAGGCACGTTGCACCTCGACATGACCACGTCGAGTCCTGCGCTGGCCAAACGGATCGCTTCGGCCGCGCAGCAACGAGAGCAGATTGCCCTAGACGCGCCTGTCTCTGGGGGCGACATCGGAGCGAAAGAAGCGCGTCTCGTCATTATGGTGGGAGGCGAAAAAGCGGGTTTTGATCGTGCTCAACCGCTCCTCCAACTGATGGGCAAAAACATTGCGCATCTCGGGCCGGCGGGTTCGGGACAGTTCTGCAAAATGGCCAACCAGATCGCCGTGGCCGTCGGCATGCTCGCGTGGTGCGAGGCGCTCGCGTTTGCGCGCAAAGCCGGCCTCGATCCTCTTGCGGTGCACGGCAGCATCAGCGGTGGAGCTGCCGGCAGCTGGTCCCTCACTCAATTGGCACCACGCGCTTTGGCGGGCAATTTCGCCCCCGGCTTCTACGTGAAGCATATTATCAAAGACATGCGCATCGCCCTCGAAAGCGCCGCCGAGCTACAGCTCGAATTACCCGGACTGGCTCAAGCAAAACAACTTTACGAACAAGTCGCCCAACGTGGTTGGGAAGACTGCGGCACCCAAGCCCTCTATCGACTGTACACCTCCCTTTAATCCATGGTTACCGACCCCTTCCTCGACGCCTCGGGCAAGCCTCGTCGCTTGCGCGGCATGGCCATTCTTTCCAATTCCCCGTGGGTGGCCGAACTCGCACCGCGCGTCGGGTTTGATCTCGTGTGGTTTGACCTCGAGCACGGCTCGCTAGGCTTTTCCGAACTAGGACAACTGTGTCAGGCGGCAGAAAGCGCGGGCGCCATTACTCTCGCCCGCACCGCTGACGCCCAACGCACCAGCATCCTTCGCGCCTTGGAAGTCGGCGTCCGTTTTGTGCTGGTCCCCATGATCGAAGACGCTGAGCAAGCTCGCGAAATTGTTAAGAACGCTAAGTATCCACCCCTCGGCGGACGCGGCTTCAGCAGCCGAAGCCGCGGTGCTGGTTATGGCCTGCTCTCTATGAAGGACACGCTGCAGCAAGCGAATGAACGCACGCGGATCTTCGCGTTGATCGAAACCCAAAAGGGCGTGAAAAATGTGGACGAGATCTGCGCCGTCGAAGGCCTAGACGGGATTTTTCTGGGACCGGGCGATCTTTCCTTCGAACTGGGCATTCCGGGGGCCTTTGGATCCCCTGAGTTGGTCAAATTGATGGTCGGTTGTATCCACAGTGCCCATGCTGCCGGGAAAAAGGTGGGGCTGTTCAGCGCGCCAAGCCCAGTGCTGACTGCGGCTTTGGAGGCAGGCTGCGACATTGTTGTTCCCGGTGCCGATATCGGCTATTTGGTGACCGGCTGGCAAAAACTCCTGGAAACGATTCCTGCGGCGTGAGCTCACGAGGCACTCTGCCTACCGATCTGTTTTCTTCTCGCTCTCCCGGTCCGGCCTGAGACAACCCAGAGGCCTGCTTTACCCCCGCGCTTTTCCCCTCGCGCACTCCTTCCAGCGTCCGCTCGCCGTAGTTCATGAGTCTCCCTCCCCCTCCCTCCGACGTCCCGCGTACCTTCACACAGTACCTCCGTTCTTTCGGTCCAGGACTAGTCGTGGTGCTCACTTGGCTGGGTGCCGGCGACATCGTCGATATGGCCATCGCCGGCGGCAGCTACGGCTACTCACTGATGTGGGTTCTTGTCTTCGCGGTGTTCATGCGCTACCTCTTCGTTTCACGTATCGCGTGGTACCAGCTTTGTAACGAACGGCAGGAGGGGGTGCTCGATGGATTGGTCCGTCTGCACCGCTGGTACGCTCCCGGTCTCTTCATCGGAGCATTGATTATCGGCCACATTGATGGCGCGTACATGTCGGTGGGCTGCGCAGAAGTCTGCCGCAACTTGTTTCAAGTCGGCGAAACCTGGCAATGGGCACTGCTGATTAACGGGGTAGTCCTCTGCCTGGTGCTGCGACCCGCCTACGCCAGCTTGGAATTTTTCTTCAAGGTGCTGCTCGGTGTGCTCTCCTTTTCCTTTGTTGGCACCGCCATCTGGGTCGGTGTGAACCCCGAGGGCATCTTCCTCGGACTGGTCCGCTTTGAAATGCCCGGACAGGTGGGCCACTTTAATCCTCTCTTGGTCGCAGTCGCGATGATTGGGGCAGTGGGCGGCTCGTTCATGAATCTCGTGTATCCGTATTTCCTCGAAGCCAAGGGATGGCGGGGACCTCAGTTTCGGCGGGTGCAGACCTACGATTTCCTTCTCGGGATCGGAGTGATGGTGGTTCTTAACTTAGCGGTATGGACCCTGGGCGCAGAACTGCTTTTTCCCGATAAGCACATCACGACCCTCGAAGATTTGCCCAACCTACTCAGCACGGTCTTGGGTCAAGGCGGGCGCATTCTCTTTTACATTGGTATCTTCGCCGCGTTGTTCATGTCGAATACGGGACATGCCTCCGGACTTGGCCGCATCGCTAGTCACGCGTGGATACGTTGCCGGGAAAAGGGTCCACTCCCGCGGATCGATTTCGCCCAACATCCCGCCTACAAGTGGGTCGCCATCTGGTGTGTGGTCTCTCCTTTGGTTTGGAGCCTTCCCGGCATGCCCGATTTCGTCACGCTCACGCTGGTCGCTAATTCCGCCAAGGTGGTGATGCTGCCTGCGCTGGCCGGAGGCATCTGGTGGATCACCGCCAGCTCACGCTTCATCGGCAAGAACCACGCCAATCGCTGGTGGGACAACGTCGTGATGGCGGTCCTTTTTGTTCTCGCCCTGTACGGCACCGTGGTCTCAGTGCAATCCGTATGGAGCTGGTTTATTGCTTACACGAGCTAGTGGAGGAAGGCTCTGGCTGAATCAGGACTACNNTCTGCGGGACCCAAGGGCACATCACCACGAAAAGCGCCCGGCACCGGGTCATACCGAAGCGCCTGGGTGGCTCCCGGCTCGGAGCGGAAGTAACCTAACAGAAGCAGTCCCTTGAGTGTTCGGTGAAGAACCGCGTCACGGTTTATCTCGATCGACGAAGGTGACGCCAGCAACGGCTCCTCCCACCGAATCCACGCCTTTTCCCGTTGCGATGCGGTAAGTGACCCAAAAGACCCGCCGCTATGCTGAGTCCGGATCCAGCTCTGAAACCGTTCGAGATAGGCCTTCGCCCGGAGCGTGGTCTCCGGAGAATGACAGTCTGTCAGCATGAGGGTCACGAATCGTCCCACGTGCACCGAGGCGGCTCCCGGAGAGGCTNNGATTGCCGTCAGCAGGCCTTCCTCGACCTCTGTCCAACCCGCCGTCGCAGGCAATGCACCCCAGCTTTTAACTGGCAGGCTCTGCCACAGCACCGTAGCAGCGGCTGTCACCCCGAGGTTACGAATCAGCTCTCGGCGGTTCATAGCTGACCTTTCTTCATTTCCTCCACGGCATGAGCGACCGCGCGCGCGCTCATGGCCATGTAGGTGAGCGACGGGTTTTGAGTACCCGTGGTCGTCATGCACGCACCGTCGGTGACAAAGACGTTGGAACACGAATGAAGTTGATGAGTCGCGTTCACCATCGACGTCCGCGGATCCCGGCCCATGCGCACACCGCCCATTTCATGAATGTCGAGACCCAGAGCTTGGCGGGAATCGTTTTTGACGATGTCTTTCACCCCTCCCGCCGCTAGCATCGCCTCGCCCTGCTCTAGAAAATCCTGGGTCAAGAGATCGTCGTTTTTGTCATAGCCCACCGACGTCACCAATAAAGGAATACCCCATTTGTCTCTCCGATCCGGCGACAAACGCACGTGGTTCTCCCACTTGGGCACCGTTTCTCCCTGCATCATCATCGAGACGGTCCACGGTCCAGGGCGGGTGATCCTATCCTTAAAGGTCGCTCCCGCTCCCGCCATCCCCACCCCTTGCGACCAACCAGCGCGACTGGCGCCAAAGAACGTCATGTACCCACCCTGGAAGGGCATTTCCTGGCGNNTGGCATCATAAGCTGCGTGGGGCGGCGCCCGGAATAGTAGGAGTCTACAAAGCCCTCCACGCGACCCCGCAGACTTCCTCGGTAATTGTGAAAAGCGACATAACGCCCCAGGACGCCATGGTCGTTCCCCAATCCTTTCGGAAAGCGCGCAGACTGGGAGTTCAAAAGAATGAGGTTGGTATTCAGGCAGCTGGCATTCAGAAAAATGATACGTGCGAAATACTCGGTGGACTGCCCCGTCAGCGCGTCGACCACCCGCACGCCTTGAGCACGCTGCGTCGCGGGATCATGAAGAATAGATTCGACCACCGAGTGTGCACGCACGGTCAGCCGTCCCGTGCGCTCGGCCCACGGAAGCGTGGAGGAGTTCGAACTGAAATACCCCCCAAAGGGACAGCCCCGCGCACACATATTTCGCGCCTGGCAACGCGTCCGACCTTGCGCCAAATGGTGTTCCTTTGGCTCGGTGAGATGGGCGCAGCGACCTTGAACCACGTGCCGATGGACGAACACAGAGAGAATTCCTCCACGGATACTGCGTTCTACTGCATTCATTTCCCATGCCGGAAGGAATTCTCCATCGGGAAGCGTTTCCACACCATCGTAGTTGCCGCTCACTCCAATGAAACGCTCCACGTGCGAGTACCATGGAGCCATTTCCTCGTAAGAGATTGGCCACTCCCCCCACCCTTCGCGTGCCGGACCGGCAAAATCGAATCGACTCCAACGCTGGGTTTGCCGCGCCCAGATCAACGATTTCCCGCCGACTTGATAGCCTCGAATCCAATCAAAGGGTTTTTCCTGCACATAAGGATGCTCCTGATCCTTAACAAAAAAGTGCTGTGTGGTTTCACTAAAGGCNNGATTGTCTTGTACCACAGAATGAGTAAGTCGCCCTCTGTGAGGTACCTCCCAAGGATTCAACACGGCTGTGGGATAATCCTGAAGATGTTCTACCGGCCTTCCCCGCTCTAGAACCAAGGTGCGGAGCCCACGTTCGCATAACTCCTTCGCCGCCCAACCTCCACTGATACCAGAACCAATGACAATCGCGTCAAACGTATGAGCCTGGGCGCCAGGCGTGGTCGGGAAATTGGCCATGTGAGGAAACAGCGAAGACAAGGCAGTCAAACAAAGGCCTCCCTAAAGCGAAAGCTGAAAGGCAGCTTCACATTGCGGGGTTGCCGTGCGGCCGTCGATCCGCTTGAACGTGGCAACCACCAACATCTTGGTCGTTGGCGGTCCCTGTCGCCATGAAGCTCTCCTCTCTTTCCTCCGCCTTCGGCCTTGTTCTCGTCATCTTTCTCTCGGGACTCACTGCCTGCTCGCCCCGTCCCGCAGCGACNNCGAAGAAGACAAGGGTCGAAAAATCCACGACTTACGCGGCACGATCGTCGGGGTCGAAAAGGAACGTCGCACTCTCCTCGTCCACCACGACGAAATTCCCGACTACATGCCTGAAATGACCATGGAGTTCATGATCGGTGATGCGGACATCGGTTCTTTCCGCGAAAACCAACGTATCTCTGCGCGCATGATCACGGAGGTAAACGGCGATCTGATCCTCGAGGCGATTCATATTTTGGACCCACAAAAAGAACGCGTTCTGGAAGCCGCCGCCCAGGAACTCCGCCAAGAGACGCAAATCCGCGGTCGCAACGCCTATCGGGAAGTCGGTGAAACCGTTCCTCGTTTCACGTTGCTCAACCAGTTGGGAGAGGTGGTTTCGTTTGACCGTTTCCGAGGACAGCGTGTTGCACTCAATTTTATCTTCACCCGCTGCCCCATCGCCACCATGTGCCCTGCAGCCACGGAACGAATGGCGGCGCTGCAACGCGCAGCCAAGGAGCGCGGGATCACCGATTTTCAGTTGGTCTCTATCACCCTGGATCCCAACCACGACACCCCCGCCGTGCTCAAAGCCTACGCGGACAGTCGCGGCATCGATGGTACGAACTTCACGTTTCTCACCGGACCAGAGACGGCCATCCGTGATCTGCTCGCTCAATTCGGAGTCCTCGCTGAGGCCAGTGACAACATCTGGAAGCACACCCTCGCGACCGTGTTAATTGGGAAAGACGGCAAAATCGTTCACCGGATCGATGGGTCCACTTGGGAAACCCGCGAAATCCTCGATCGGCTTTAGGCCGTGATCCAGAGGGTGTTGGTTTCCCCCACCTAGGGTTACCACCCCCCAGATCGGAGTTCCGATTGGGGAAATGCATCTTTTTTCCAAAAGCGTACCAGTCCTGCTTGTCAGGCTCAGGCTCGCCACTCAGGGTGCGCTCGCTCTCGTGGGTCTGGCTTCAAGACCGCGCCGGTACCTTACCCGAGCACGCCTGTTATGAGCTTCCTCGAATTGCTACTGGCCCCCCAGTGCCTCCCCTTCAGCCTTTCCGTCGCCCTCTTCCTCTTCATCACCGTACTCGAAGTCATCTTAGTGTGGTTGGGGAGTGCGGGGAGCTTTGGCGTCGATCTAAGCCTCGATGTCGACGTCCCCAGCACCTCTGACCTCGGAAATATTTGGTTTCTGGATTGGCTCGGCGTCGGTCGAGTGCCTTACCTGGTCTCGATCGCAGCGTTGCTGCTCTCGTTTGGGATGTTTGGTCTGTTCGCACAGACGCTCCAATTCGAAGTTCTCGGCACAGCAGTCGCCTGGCCTTTCATCGCCGTCGGCTCGGCCTTGTTTTCCCTTCCCGTCGTCCGCGTGGTCAACCTCGGGCTAGGACGGATCTGGCCGCGTGAGGTGGAGTCTTCAGCCGTGACCCACGATTCTTTGGTCGGACTTCAAGGGGTGGTGGTGATGGGTACCGTCACGTCGTCTGATCCGGGCCAAATCAAAGCCCGGGATCCTCAGGGCACCCTCCACTACGGTTTAGCGATCAACGACGTGGAAGGCGAAACAGTCGCACCAGGTCAGGCGGTTCTGATTGTCGGTCGGCGCAACGCCTTCTACCGCGTCATTCGTCATCCCAATCCTCTTCCTCCGGAATTTTAGCTTCAACGTATTCACCCCATGGAAAATCTATCCATCCTCACCATCCTGCTCATCGGTTGCGGTCTCTTCTTCGTGCTCTTCCTAGGCGCGTTGATCGCAAAAATGTACCGCAAGGCCACTCCCGAAAGAGCATTGATCCGAACTGGTTTTGGCGGCGGTAAGGTCATCACCGACGGTGGCACCTTTGTGGTACCCGTCCTCCATCAGATCGGCGACGTCAACCTCCAAACGTTGCGACTTGAGGTGCAACGTAAAAACCTAGACGCCTTGATCACTCGCGATCGCCTGCGCGTGGACGTCCGAGCTGAGTTTTATGTCCGCGTCGCCAAGTCGGTTGATGCCATCATGGTCGCCGCGCAAACCCTCGGTGCACGCACCTTCCGACCCGAGGAACTCACTGCGCAACTCCAAGGTAAATTCGTCGACGCCCTCCGCGCCGTCGCCGCCACCCTAACCATGGATGAACTCCACGAAAAGCGGGTCGAGTTCGTCATGCAGGTACAAAAAGCCGTGACCGAGGATCTAAGCCGCAATGGCCTTGAACTCGAATCGGTCTCGCTGACGGAGCTGGACCAAACGGCCAAGGAATACTTCAAGGACACCAACGCTTTCGACGCGGAGGGTTTAGCTAAGCTCACGGATGTGACCGAACGCAAACGCGAGGAACGAAACCGCATTGAGCAGGACACGCGTCTGGCAATCGAACAAAAGAACCTCTCGGTCGAACGTGAGTCACTGAAAGTCCGCCAAATGGAGACTGAGGCACGGCTGGAGCAGGAGCGAATCATCGCCACCGCCAAAGCCGCTCAGGAATCTCTCGTTGCTCGCGAACGTGCCCTGCGCGAACGCGAAGGTCAGGAGGCGCAGATCATTGCAACCCAGGCGGTGAAAGAGGCCAATATCCAGGCAGAAAAAGTCATCGCCGCTCGCGACATTCAGCGCAGTCGGGAACTCGACATCGAGCGTCAAGAGGCGCGCATCGCCGTGGCCGCCAAGTCGGAAATGCTCTCCAAAGCCGACGCTTCGGCAGCCAACGCCCGCGCCGCGATGGTCCGCGCTGAAGAAGAGGTCAAAACTGTCCAGGAAGTGGCTGCCGCAGAACGCGCGAAACAAATCGTCGTCATCCGTGCTCGCGAAGAAGCCGAAAAGGAAGCCGTCCGAGTCATGGTCGCGGCTGAAGCGGATCGCAAGGCGTCCGAAGACCGCGCCTCGGCCTTGCGTATCCAAGCTCAGGCGGAAGCCGATCGGATTCGCATCGTCGCGGAGTCCGATCAAAAGCGCTTGGAAGTCGAGGCGGTGGGTCTCAAAGCCATTAACGAATCCAAGAATCTCTTGAGTGACGCCATCATGGCATTTGAGGTGCGCAAGGAACTGGTTTCCAAGCTGGAGGACATCCTCGCCGCCGCGATGAAACCGACGGAGAAAATCGAATCAATCCGCATGCTCCACATCAACGGCATGCCGGGCGCAGGGGCCGCACCCGGACACTCCGGCTCGGCCGATGGCGGAGCGGCTTCCACGCCCGGTCTGCCCAACCAGCTCGTGCAATCGCTGCTCCAGTACCGGCTGCAGGTGCCGCTCGTCGACAAGATGCTGAACGAGCTCGGACTCTCGCTCGACCAGGGCCAGCTTATCCCGAACGATCTGACCCCGACCAAA
>DKKJ01000342.1 GCA_002455175.1 Opitutaceae bacterium UBA6669 | reverse complement strand
GCTCCGTCGAGTCTTGTCTTGGAAAACTGAAACTGAGAGCTGAAGTTCGTAAGACAGCCTCGAAAGCGCCTCTGAAGAATCCTGGAAGCTGAAATTCGGAAGGCTGAATTGAAACCGGCGGTACACCGCCGGTTTTTTTGTGCTCAGAAACCGGGGTCTATTGAAAGCGATCAGCGAAAGGATGTGGTTGGCGTGTCGAGAAACCTTACATCTCTTTGACTGAGTCCAGGACCCAAAATCCTCCATGATTTTTAACTTACTGATTTACAGAGTCTTAAAACTAGATATCTGACTTGGCACGACCGCTGCTTAATCTTCACTCGTAAGCGGTTTATTAATCTTCACTCATCTGATCTAACATGAAAAAGCTACTCAGCATCGCCGGAGCCCTCGTCGCTCTCGCCTTCGCCAATATCGCCAGCGCTGCCTCTATCCAAGGCTCCATTGGCTTCACCGGAGTTCCGGTTTTCAACTCCACGCCCATCAGCGGAGCCACCGGGATCTCTGCTTACACCTTCGCCTACGTTGCTCCTGGCACGAACTCAGGCGACTACGCTTCGGTCACCACGATTCCCCTCCAGCTCGTCACGTTCTCGCCGTTCTCTTTCAGCGACGCGTCGATCAGCCCTCTGTGGACGTTCACCGCTGCTGGCGTAACGTACTCCTTCACCGCTACGTCGGTGACGGCTTCGTTTGACGCTGTGCTGAACATCTGGAACGTCGGTGGTCTCGGTGTGGCTTCCATCACTGGCAAGACCGACACCGTTGGTTCCTGGAACTTCTCGGCTGGTAACCAAGGCGCTGCGTTCACCTTCCTCTCGAACGCGACCGTTCCCGCCACCGTTCCAGACAGCGGCACGACCGCCCTCCTCTTGGGCCTCGGTCTGACCGTCGTCGGTTTCGTTGCTCGTCGCAAGAACGCCTAAGTTCTTCGTCGGTCTTAAAGACATTAAAAACCGCCTAGGCAACTAGGCGGTTTTTTTGCGTCTGCTTCCCACGACGTGGACCAAGCCCGATTCCCGGTTTGACGCCGGGGTCCGTTGTCGCCGACGGTGCTTCACCGCATGAGCTTCTCCGCCACGCTAGCTTATTTGGGAGTGGGGTTATCCGCTCTCTTTGCCCTGACGGCTGCCCTGCTCGGACGTAGAGGAACGTCGCGGTGGTCCTTTGCCGCTGGGATGCTGGTTCTTGCGTTCGAGGGGCTTTTTTCGGCGTGGTCGTTGACCGCGCAGCATCCTGCCGAGCTGATCCGCTGGCAGGGGTGGCGCTTGATCGCTTCCGCGGGGTTGATTGGTCCCTGGATTTACTTCGCGCGCACCTACGCGCGTGGGGCATCGCCGGTTTTGCCCTGGGTGAAAAGAGGGCTATTACTTGCTCTGGGAATCCTTCCCCTCGCAGTGGCAGTCTTCGTCCGAGACGAACTGATCGTCGCGGTTCGTCCTGCTGAGTTCGCTTTCCAGACCTTCTTCACTCTCGGTTGGCCCGCATTGGTCGTACACTTAGGTATCTTGATGGGGTCCGTTGTGATCCTCAGCCAGCTTGAGCGGACCTATCGAGTCNNCGCGCTTGTGCTTCGTTCGATCGACTCGGTATTGGAAATTACCAATGCGAGCGCCCTGGTGGTTGGTTGTATCCTGATGCTTCGCTCTTTGGTACGCGCCGGTCATTTCGAAATTGATGTCTATCCCTCCCCAGGCGTCCTACGGAGTTCTTTTACGATCTTGCTGGCTGGCCTCTACCTCGTGTTGGTGGGGTTGGTTTCGAAAGTGGCCAGCCTGATTGGAAGCGGGCGTTTTTTTGGTCTGAGTGGATTCATCCTTTTGATTTCGCTGGTGGGCCTGGCGATCATGCTTCAGTCGGATCGCTTCAAGCTAAAGGTCCGGCTTTTTGTCAGTCGGCACTTCCAACGCCCCTTCTACGACTATCGATCCGCGTGGAGGACGTTCACCGTTCACAGTGCCGTTCATCTCAACCGCGATGATTTGGCTCGCTCGATGACGCGACAGGTAGCCGACCTGTTTCAGGCTAATTCGGTGAGTCTATGGGTGGTCAGCGAGGATGGAGAAGGCCTGGTCTGTGCCTGCTCAACTGCGGTCCCTGAAAGTCAGTGGGCCAGCCTCACGCCTTCAAAAGAGGGCGCGGGTACCGTGATCAACCACTTCAAGAGCCATCCGGAGGCGATCGAATTTGAGTCGGTAACCGGCCCTTGGGCGGAGACGCTAAGACAGGCTCATGCGCGCACATTTACGGAGGGAGGCGGACGGATTGCAGCGCCCCTTTACAGCCGCGAGACCTTTCTCGGTCTGCTCATTTTGGGTGATCGCGTCCATGGCTCTCGCCATGACTTTGGAACGCAAGACTTTGATATGCTACGCTGTGTCGCGGATCATATCGCGAGCAGTCTGCTCACCCTTCAGCTTTCTTCGCGCCTGGCTCAAGCGCGTGAACTGGAAGCGTTCAGAACCATGGCGACGTTCTTTGTGCATGATCTCAAGAATGCGGCTTCCACGCTCAATCTGATGCTCCCCAACCTACCGCTTCACTGGGATAATCCGGAGTTTCGGAAAGACGCTTTGAGAGGGATTTCCAAGACGGTTGATCATATTAATCTTCTGATTAAACGGATGAGCCAGCTGCGAAATGAGCTCAAACTGTCACCTAGGTTGGTTGATCTGACGTCCATGATGGAGCGGACGCTCGAAATCTGGAGCACGGTCCCAGATGTGATCTTGGAGAAGGATTTCAGTGAAATTCCTCCGGTAGAATTGGATGCCGAGCAGATCACTACGGTGGTGACCAACCTGATCCTCAATGCGCGAGACGCCACGCTGGAGGGAAAGGAGCGTCCTGGAAAAGTTCGAGTTACGACTCGGCAAAACGGAGTTTGGGTAGTGATTGCCGTTTCCGACAATGGCTGTGGAATGACGCCTGAGTTTATGGCCAAATCGCTCTTTAAGCCGTTTCAGACGACCAAAAAAAATGGCTTAGGCATCGGCATGTTTCAGAGCAAAATGATTGTAGAAGCTCATGGTGGGCGATTTGCCGTAGAAAGTCGGGTTGGTGAGGGAACGACCTTTCAAATTTTCTTACCCTTGGGGACGCATACGCCTGTAGCCCCATGAGTCGTGGGACGTAGGTAACTCTACCTTTTTTGGATGAAACCCAAGTTATTGATTGTCGATGATGATGAGGAAATCCGCACGCAGCTGCGCTGGGCAGTCGCAACGGAGTATGAAGTGATTCAAGCAGGTGACCGCTCAGAAGCGGTCCGTCTTTTTCGGGAGCACCGTCCCGCGGTGGTTTTGCTCGATTTAGGTCTCCCTCCCCATACCGGTACCCCGGAAGAAGGACTTGCCGGTCTTTCTCAGATCCTCGACGTAGAGCCCTCGACCAAAGTAGTCATCGCCTCAGGACAAAATGAGCGAGAAATCGCTCTCCGGGCGGTTGGATCAGGTGCTTACGATTTTTTGGCTAAGCCGGTTGATATCGAGGAATTGAAGCTGCTCCTCAAGCGCTGCTTCTACGTTGCCCAACTCGAGGATGACTACCGAGCGATGCAGAAGACCGTGCGGAGCGACGGCTTCGAGGGCATGTTGGGTGGGAGTCTGTCGATGCAGACGGTCTTTGGCGCTATTCGCAAGGTGGCAGCGAGTGAAGCGCCGGTGCTCATCCTCGGTGAGAGCGGCACGGGTAAAGAAGTGGCTTCGCGAGCGATTCATCAGCAAAGCCCCCGCCGGGATGGGCCGTTTGTCGCCATTAATTGCAGTGCGATTCCGGAAACGCTCCTCGAGAGTGAGCTCTTCGGTCATGAAAAAGGGGCTTTCACGGGCGCTCATGCCCAACGCAAGGGCCGGATCGAGCAAGCGAGCGGTGGAACCCTATTTCTCGATGAGATTGGAGAGATCCCCCTTTCGATTCAGGTTAAGCTTCTTCGCTTTCTGCAGGAGCAAACCATCGAGCGCATTGGGGGACGTGGAGTGATCCAGGTGGATGCTAGGGTCATTGCCGCAACCAATGCAGATTTGGAGAAAGGCATTAAAGCAGGGACCTTTCGTGAGGACTTTTTTTACCGCCTCGCGGTGGTCCGTCTCAATCTCCCACCCCTGCGAGATCGAGGGGATGACTTACGTTTGATCGCGCAGTCCTTCCTGCATCGCTTCAGCGCGGAAAATAACCGGCAAGGGCTTACTTTTAGTCAGGAGGCGATTAAGGCTATCTACCGGCATAATTGGCCCGGAAATATCCGTGAGTTGCAGAATCGCGTTCGTCGCGCCGTGATTATGCCCGAGTCCAATCGCTTGACCGCAGCCGATTTGGAATTGGAACAGTTGATGGAAGCGGGGGGAGTCATGACCCTTAAGGACGCGCGAGAAAATTTGGAGCGTGATATGATCCGCACCGCCCTTCGTAAACACGCGGGCAGGATGGCACCGGCAGCGGCTGAACTCGGTATCAGCCGACCCACGCTTTATGACCTGATGGATAAGCTTGGATTGCAGAAGACTGAGCAGCCTGAAAGCGCTTCCCCCTGAGTCTGCTCTTCATCCGTACAGCTGGCGAATGCGGTTATCGCTAGGCAAAAAAAAGCGCCACGTTCGTGTCGCTTTTTTAACGAGGAAAAACCTAGTTAACGCTTGATCGAGAAGCGCTTTTTCATCGCGGCCAGTAGGCCAACCATACCACCGAAGAGAAGGAGGGTTGAACCCGTATCGGGCGCGGTGGTGAGAGCCGTCGAAGCCTTGAGGGAGGCGAAGAAGGCGTAGGACGTCAAAGGAGCGGTCCCACGGAAGGTCTGCACACCCGAGGACTCACCCACGTAGTAGTGATGGTTGACGCCGCCCCATTGGAGAACCAAATACGACCAACCCGTCACATCTAACGGGATTTCCAAGACGGGGGGAGGAGCGACAGGCTCAACGGGGGTCGTGGGACGATAGCGGCCACTCGTGGTGGTGGTCGTAGTCGTAGTTGTAGCTACAGCCGTCGTTCCGGAAGAAACCGGCACAAACTTCGAAGTTGCTGTGGAAGCGCCGGGAAGGTCTTTGACGGATACTGAATTGAAATCAATGATTTGGGCGTTGAGGCCCGTGAAAATTGATTGCAGTGTTTGCTGGCCCGATGCCGCACTTTGACCAACTAAGAGAGGGCTCGTGTAGACGGGCTGCGGGGCTGGAGCGGGCTTGCTCGGAGCAGGTGTTGGATTCGAAGGCGCGGGCGTCGGATTCGTGACAACCGGAGCCGGAGTCGGGTTAGTGACGACGGGATCTGGCGTCGGGGTGCTCGCAACGGGCCTGTACCGCTGGGCGAAAGCTGAGCCCGCTAGGGCCAAGCTCACTCCGGCAATCAAGATGTGTTTGTAGGTCATGTTAAGTTACAACGCTGGTTGAGAAGACTGACACCGCTGGATGAAAGAAGTTCAGCAGTGCGTGTGCCACGAGGTTTTTTTGAGCGTCGTCCGACTTGGAAAGCTACGTAAACCATATCCTCGGAGTTAGTTGTACAACGCGTAAAAAAACTGTTTTTCTCGTTAAGGGGGCGTTGGCTGGCGGATGTTGTAAGGGGAATCGACAAATTTAAGAGAGACGTGGTGTCGATTGCACCCTTTCACGATCATCAAAACCACTGAAATTTCTCCGGCACGATCACGTAATCGTTGGGCTGCAAGTAAAATTGGCCAGCGTCCTGCCCATCTAGAACCTTCTGTAGGTTCAAAGTGAACTTCTGAACTTTTCCATCTTGGGTTCGGATCACATCAACCGCGGTGGTCTTCGCCCGAGGTGCAAACCCCCCTCCTTGCAAAATAGATTCGAGAACAGTGAGGGGGCGGTCCGTTTGCAGCCGACCAGGAGAACGGACGGCACCTGTCAGGTAGACCGAGTACGATGACGAAACGACCGACACAATCACCTCATTGGAGACCAATTGGGTGGCGTAGCGTTTGAGCAATTCTTGTTCGAGTTCCAGTGGGGTCATACCGACAGCACGGATCTCGCCCAGCATCGACAGGGTCACGCGTCCATCCGGACGGATTGTTTGTTGAGTGTCCAAAACGGGGGTGGTGGGGAACGTAATCTTTACGACGTCGCCCTCGCGCAGTTTCTGCGCATCAACCACGGGAGCAAGCTGTTCGGCCGCAGTGTGGTTCGTCGTCGTATTGCAACCGCTGAGGAAAAGAGACGAGCCGATCAATAGGCCGATACTGGTGCGTCTTAGCCAGGGTACTGACGAAGACTGATTTTCTTGGCTGCGTGGAAGAGCAAGTTTGGACATAAGTAAACGGATCGAAGGCAATTCCCTGCGAGGAGCCTCTTCTGATCCTGCCGATGTCAAATCTCCCAGCAAGGCGAAACCCGGTCGTGGTTTTACGGAGACGTAAACGCGTGGATTTTACTTAGCTTTTACGACGGTAATCCCCGCGACTGAAGTATTTCTCCAGCCATACATACATACAGATGAAGAAATAGCGGCTGCCCATTTCTTTGATCTTAAGTTTAGCGACCCCGTACTTTCGGTTTTCCCAGGAAATGGGAGTCACCACCCAGGTGTAGCCGCGGACAATTGCTTTCAACGGAAGCTCCACTGTGAGATTGAAGTGGGGGGACAGGAAGGGGCGGCATCCATCAATCACGGTGCGTCGGTAGGCCTTGAACGCGTTCGTCGTATCATTGAGAGGAATGACGAAGAGTGTTTTGATAAAGAGATTGGCCAGCCGGTTGACGAAGAGTTTAACGCGTGGGTAATCGACCACGCGCCCTCCTTTGACGAAACGACTCCCAAACACACACTCGTAACCAGAATTGAGGAGCTGCCAGTAGCGGACGGCGTCGGCTGAGGAGTCGGAGGCGTCGGCCATCATGATAACGACCGCATCGCCTTTGCTTTGGTTGAGCCCGAAGATGATGGCTCTACCAAAACCATTTAACCCAGTATTTTGTTTAGGCGCGAGGGTAGGGATCTCTTGAGTTTTCAAGTCCTGGAGCACCCGCCAGGTGCCGTCCTTGGAACCGTCGTCGATCACCACCAATTCGTGAGGGATCCCGGCCTTGGTGAAGGCCTGATAGATGTCGCGCAGGGTGCCGGGCAACGATTCTTCCTCATCCCGGGCCGGAATGACCACGGAAAACAACGTGAGCGGAGGGAGCATGCAGTAACGAGAGCGCTTTAGGAACTCAGGCCCGGTGGCGTTTCTGCCAGCTTTCGACGATTTGCCGTACAGTTTCTTCCAGCGATTGAGTGATGTCCCATGTCGGATAGTGAGCTCTCATCTTCCGCAAATCTGAGTAGTAGCAGATGTGATCACCAATTCGATTCTGATCCTGATAACTGTAAACCTGTTTTTTTCCGGAGAAGCGTTCAACGAGGGTAAAGGCCTCAAGGATCGATGTGCTGTTGGCTTTGCCGCCGCCTAAGTTGTAGACCTCTCCGGCGCGAGGGGCTGAAACGAAGGCTGCCATGAAACGGGCCACATCCAAGGAATGGATGTTGTCGCGCACCTGCTTGCCTTTGTAACCAAAAACTTTATACTCTTTGCCTTCCAGATTGCATTTCACCAAGTAGGAAAGAAATCCGTGGAGTTCCACGCCACTGTGGTTGGGTCCCGTCAAGCAGCCGCCTCGTAGGCAACATGTGGGCAAGCCGAAATATCGTCCGTATTCCTGCACCATCACATCAGCGGCGACCTTCGAGGCGCCGAACAAGGAGTGTTTTGACTGATCGATCGTAAACGTTTCTGCGATGCCATGCTCGTAGGAGGGATCGGCGTAATCCCATCGGGTAGCCAATTCCTGGAGAGCAATCCGGTTAGGGGCATCTCCGTAAACTTTATTCGTGCTCATGTGCACGAACGGAGATTCGGGGCACGCCTGGCGTGTGGCCTCGAGAAGGTTAAGAGTGCCGACCGCGTTGGTATCGAAGTCGTCAAAAGGGATAGCCGCGGCGCGATCGTGTGAGGGTTGCGCGGCGGTGTGCACGACCACGGATGGTTTAACTCGCGCGAGCAGTGCCAGGACTCCTGCGCGGTCGCGGATANNAAGCCCAGTTCACGAGCGAAATAGCCGCAGACCTCCGATCCGATCAGCCCGGAGGATCCAGTGACGAGAAGTGTTTTGGACATAAGACGAGTTGAGTGAAGACAATGAAATGGAGGAAAGCGAGCTGCGATAAAGTCTACAAAATTAGCGACACGGCTTGGGCTAATCGGTGTCGACAAGAGGCTGCGCTGCCTGAAAAGCTTCGCCGGTCAACGTCATCCCCGCCCTCAAACTATGAAACTTAATCGTCTCTCTTTCCTGCTGTCTTTGCTCTTTGTGTCTGCGTTCATGCTTGTAGGTTCCGCTCGAGCCGAGGTGCGGCTGGGCCTGCAGACGTGGACCTGTCGTAATATGACTTTCGACCAAGTGGTGAGCTTTGCTGATAAGCACGGGATCAAATACCTGCAGTTCATCAAGAATCATATGGACCCAGAAGCTCCGAAAGAGGAGACGCTCCGCAAGAAAGCGATTTTAGACCAACATGGTTTAGTGGCTTACACATTTGGCGTAGCAGGCACCTCCATGGATAAGGAAAAGAATCGGAAGCTCTTCGAATTCGCCAAGCTGATGGGGATCAAGATGATTATCGTGGAGCCCAAGGAGCAGGCGCAGTGGGACAACCTAGAGCAGCTAGTGAAAGAGTATGACATCAAGCTCGCCATCCACAACCACGGCAAAGGTTCGGTTTATGGCGACCCCGCGACCATTCGTCAGATCCTTGCTACTCGGGATGCTCGCATTGGCGTGTGCATGGATGTGGGCTGGGTGACCGCAGCGGGTTTCGATGCTGCCGAAACGTTTAAAAGTTATGGAAAGCGCGTCTTCGACATGCATTTCAAAGACAAGACGGTGCAAAAAGGTGATGACGGTAAGCCCGTCACTGCGGCAAATGGATCTTTCGTGGCAACCGACACTGAGATTGGAAAGGGAGACTCCAACTACAAGGGACTCTTCGCCGAGGTCAAAAAGTCAGGTTGGTCGGGCGTGATGGCGATTGAGACCGACAGCAAGGCGTTTGCTGAAGACCCCAATCGTCTGGTCACAGAAGCCAAGGCCTACTTTTCGCAGATGGTTAAGTGATCGGTTGGCCGCGGTGGTGGGGCCGTTTTTTATTCGTGGGAATGTAACGGTGTAACGAACACGTTGTCGTCGCTGAGCTTAGGAATCGCTTGCGGAGGGTGGTGGGTCGTGGAGAGACTTTAGTTTCTCGCCATTTCCTCGTCATGATTTCTCCGACTACTGAAGCCCAGCAACGGGAGCGTATCCTCACGGAAGTTTTTACCACGGCGGACGAGGCCTGCGTCCGCCTGGCGAACGAGATTGCGGATCTCGTTCGGCTTCGTGCCAAGGAAGGGAAAAACGTGGTCCTTGGAATGGCGACGGGATCGACCCCCGTGCGGCTGTACCGCCAACTCATCCGTCTTCATCGNNCGGCCTGAGTTTCCGGAATGTCATCACGTTCAACTTGGATGAATACTACGGGTTGCCGAGAACACACCCGGAAAGCTACTGGCGATTCATGCATGAACAGCTTTTCAGCCAGATTGATATTCTGCCTGAGAATGTGAACGTACCGGATGGTATGGTCGCGCGGCCGGACGTTTTTGCTTGGTGTCGTCGCTACGAAGAAAAAATCAAGGCAGCTGGAGGTTTGGATTTACAAATTCTGGGCATAGGGCGCACGGGCCACATTGGGTTTAACGAGCCCGGGTCCACTCGGGAATCGCGGACGCGTCTCGTGACGCTCGATGGGCTGACTCGACGCGATGCCGCGCGCGATTTTTTGGGGGATGCCAACGTTCCTCGCTACGCCATCACGATGGGGGTGGGCACGATTCTGGATGCTCGTTCGATTGTGCTGCTGGCTTGGGGAGAGAGCAAAGCCGGTGTGATTGCCCACGCAGTCGAAAAGGCACCGACAGACTCTCTGCCCGCTAGTTTTCTGCAGGGGCATCCTCAGGTCCGTTTTTTGATTGATCAAGCGGCAGCATCGGCGCTGACACGGATGCGTCACCCCTGGCTGGTAGGATCAGTAGAGTGGACCCCGTCGCGTGTCCGCCAAGCGATCATCTGGTTGTCGCAGACGACCGGAAAACCTATCTTAAAACTGTTGGATGAGGATTACAGTGAGCACGGTATGGCTGATCTGCTCACAGAGAAGGGTCCTGCCTATGGTCTGAATATCCGGACGTTTAACGAAGTGCAGCATACCATCACCGGATGGCCGGGGGGCAAACCCAACGCGGATGATTCTTGGCGCCCGGAGCGCGCAAATCCCTTTCCGAAGCGCGTGGTGGTTTTCAGTCCGGAGCCCTCACATGATGTTCTTGGCATGGGCGGAACGCTGCGGCGTTTGGTTGAGCAGGGGCATGATGTCACGGTCGTTTACCAGACATCAGGAAATTTGGCTTTGCCTGATGATGACGCGGAAATGGCGGCCGACTTGGTCTCTGAGTTGAGCAGCCTTTTCGAGGTGCCGGATAGCCCGACCGTAAAATTTGCCCGCGACGTCAGTCAGCAACTGCAGTCGAAATCGGCGTTTGAGGGTGACACCCCTNNCCCCGCAAATCCGTAAACTGAAAGGGCTGCTGCGAAGGGGAGAGGCCTGCGCATCGCTGCAGACCTGCGGCATTGGAAAAGACCGTATTCGGTTTTTGGATCTTTCGTTTTACGAACGTGGTCGTTACCGGCAATTCGCACCCGATGCGAACGATTTGGCTTCTGTGGTCAGCATACTCAAAGCGTTGGCGCCGCATCAGATTTTTGCCACCGGGGACCGTGACGACCCTTCATCAGTGACGGCTGTGTGNNCCTGCCGTAGCTTGAGTGGTGAGACTTGGTTCAAGGACTGCCGTGTGTGGCTTTACCGTGGTGTTGAGATGCCCTGGGATGCGTCAGAAATCGACATGGCCGTTCCCGTCAGCCCTCGCGAACTCGCGCAAAAAACGCAGGCCATTTTTTACCATAAAAGCCAGCGGAGCCAGACTCCCGTCTCTACCGGTTTGCGTGAGTCCTGGCAGCAGGCGGAACAACACAACCGTGCCTTGGCGGCCACGTACGACCAATTGGGCTTGGCGAACTATGAGGCAATCGAGGCGTTTCAACGGTGGATTCCTTGAGAGCGGTTAGGACGTTTTGCTCATGAAATTTTCGCACGAAAACGCTGATGTTTATGTCCCCGGAGGAGGGGACCCAGTCGCCGCGCTCAGGCGCGTGACTCACCTGTGCGTGGGCGCACATCAGGATGACATCGAGATTATGGCTTATGCCGGGATCGCGACGTCTCTCAAGGACGCGGGCAAAGCCTTTGGCGGAGTGGTGGCGACAAATGGAGCTGGGTCGCCGCGCACCGGCCCTTTCGCCGCGATGACGGATACGGAGATGCAACAGGTCCGGCGAAATGAGCAACGGCAGGCTGCCGATCTTGGGCGCTACGCCATTCAGATTCAGCTCGCGCATCCAACCGCGGTCGTCAAACAGCCCGGTGCACCTGCGGTGGTCGAGGATTTGCGGACGATTTTCTTGGGTTGCTCTCCTGAAGTCGTGTACCTGCATAATCCCGCGGACAAACACGACACGCATGTCGCGCTCCTGCTGCGGTGTCTGGAGGCGCTTCGTTCTCTGCCTGAGGATCGCCGTCCAAAGAAAGTTTTGGGATGTGAGGTGTGGCGCGATCTGGATTGGTTGGCTGACGAGCGTAAGGTGCCTCTGGATACAGGAAAAGCTTCGCCCCTGGCCGAGCAGTTGATTTCGGTCTTCGCCTCACAGGTGGCTGGAGGGAAGCGCTACGATGTGGCAACCCTCGGACGCCGATCTGCCAACGCCACGTTTAGTACCCCTAGGGCCACCGATGCCTTTGAAGGGATTACTTGGGCGGTGGACCTGACTGAATTGCTTTCCAAGCAGGCTCCGACGCTGGCCGAGTTCACCGGCCAGCTCGTCGCCGATTTTCAGCGGGATGTGCGAGAGCGCATTGCGCGTTATTCCTGACAATGAAAACAAAACGGACGGGTGGTTCACCGCTCCGTCCGCGGACAGCGAGCTCGATCCTTAAAGTTCGACGGTACGACCCTCGCGAGCAGAGAGGTCCGCTGCAAGGACGATCCGCAGGCTATTGACCGCGCTTTCAAGGTGTTCCGTCAGGTCCACGTCCTGCCGGATCGCATTGAGGAAAAACTCCTGTTCACGGCGGCAGAGCTCGTCGTGATCCGGTTCGTCCGAAGAGTCGATCCACTCGTCTTTGCGTTGGAACTGTCCGTCCGAGCCTAGCTCCGAGTGATGTCGGAGGATGGACTCGGTTTTGGAGTGAGCGTCTACGTTGGCGGAATTTCCCGCGGCAGAAGCGGTCCGTGCGGTGATGCTGACGCAGCCCCGAGGACCGATCACGTCTTTGACGAAAAATGCTGTTTCGCTCATCATCGGGCCCCAGCCTGCTTCGTACCAACCGATGGATCCGTCAGCGAAGGTCACCTGAAGTTGCCCGTAATTGGGGCGTCCGGTAGGGATCGAATCGGTGAGCCGGGCTTGAATGCCGCTAACACGCACTGGCTTCGATCCGGTCATCCGACACATCACGTCAACATAGTGAACGCCGCAATCGACGATCGGGGACATTGAGGCGAGCAGATGCTGATGTGTCCGCCAGTTCGATCCCGAACTTTGCTGGTTGAGGTTCATCCGCATAACCAGCGGCTTACCGAGCGTTTGCGTAAGTTCGACGAAGCGCTTCCATGACGGGTGCACGTGAAGAATGTAACCCACCACCACCTTCTTCTGCAGTCGCCGTGCGGTAGTCACGATCTGCTGACATTCCTCCACCGTCTCGGCTAATGGCTTTTCGATAAAAACGTGGGCACCGGCTTCCAACGCGGCCAGAGTATAGCGTGCATGGGTTTCTGGATACGTGCTGATGCAGACAGCATCTGGCCGGGTTGCGGCTAGTGCGGCATAATAGTCCTCGTATTCGGGATAAGCCATGCCGAATTCCGTATTGAGGGTGCGTCGTGACGCTTCGCCACGGCTGAGGAATCCAACGATTTCGAAGTCGTTGGCCATTTTTCGATAGGCGCGCGCATGGGAGGTTCCCATGTGCCCGCAGCCAACAACGAGGACGCGTAATTTTTTGGACATGCTAGAAAGAAGGAGAAAGAGGGATTAGTGTGGCAAGTCTGGGCGCTTGAGATTTGCCGGACCTCGCTTGAAAGCATGTCAGCAGGAAAGTAACAGGAGGATGCCGGCAATCGCAGCGAGGAAAGGAATGAGAAAAGGGCGCTCGTAATTAATAGCTCCGGTGTTGTCAGTGAACGCTACCGATCAGCGCGCTATCGCTGGTGACGTGGCTGAAGGCGAGGAAACGTTCCCCTGTGACGTCTCGATCGGCAAACGGGTTGCTGAAAAAGAGTCCGACTGAGGAGCCGATGCCGAACGCTCCCACCCACGCGTCCTGTCCCGCGCTGAAGCCTAGCGGGCCCGGATATGAAAAGATTTTGATCCGACGCGTTCCCCGAATGCCAACCCCCGTGATCATCACGACAGAAAAGCGGTTTTTTATCGAGAAGCTCATGGTTGGGAGGACGCGAGGCTGCTTCTGACTGTCAGGGTTTTGGGGAGTCGCGAGCGGAAAAAGAGGGTTTCAGCGTGCTGAGGTCGTTCAGGTTACCCCTTTCACCGCCGAAGCCTCCATGAGTTCTGCTTTTCCCGCCTTGCTCCTGCAAGCCAATCATGCAGGGCCTCGGACCGCACCANNACGTCGTCCACGAGTGGGGATTGTAGGGATTTCTGGATACGGAAAGATTCACCTCCAGCTAATTCAGGAGCAGGAAGCTAAAGGTGCGCTGGAGTTTGCTGCTGCGGTGGTGATCAACCCACGGGATGAGGCTGCGGTGGTCGGGACGCTTCGGGAGCGAGGTACGACGATTTATGCGACGTTCGATGAGATGCTGGCGGCAGAGGCTGGTCGATTGGACCTTTGCCTCATTCCTACAGGGATTGCCTGGCACGCTCGCATGACGATCGCAGGGTTGGAGGCGGGTATGAATGTACTTGTCGAAAAGCCTCTGGCTGGATCGTTGGCGGAAGTAGATGCCATCATTGATGCCTCCACGCGCAGCGGGCGCTTTGTCGCGGTTGGTTTTCAGGATATCTACAATCCGATTGTTCGCACCGTCAAACTACGACTGCTAGCGGGTGATCTGGGACGTTTGCGATCGATCAAGTTTCTTGGCTTCTGGCCGCGTTCATCTGCCTATTTTACACGCAACAATTGGGTAGGGCGCCTTCGTGCCGACGGGGTAGCAGTCCTGGATTCGCCGTTGAACAACGCCTTTGCTCACTTCGTCAACCTATCGCTGTATTTTGCTGGGACTTCTCCCGAGGGCTTCGCACAAGCTCACGATGTTCGCGGCGTCTTCTGGCGTACCAACGCGATCGAGAGTTTCGATACCGCTGTGGTGCAAGCCGTGACAGAGAATGACGTTCATCTCTGGTTGGGGGCTTCGCACGCGAGCGCGCTCGAGCGGGAGCCGGAAATTGTAGTTCAAGGAGAGTACGGTCAACTCACCTGGAGACACGAGAAGGAGTGTTTGATTGAAACCTCTGCTCTGCACGAGCGCCTCCTACTGCCGCAGGCTGAGGAGACCAGGCGGATGATGATGCAGGCTGTTTTGGATCGACTCACCGGACGACCTGCAACCCTCTGCACACCGGAAATGGCGCGGCACCACACTGCGTTGGTCACTGCGATCCA
This sequence comes from Opitutaceae bacterium UBA6669, assembly GCA_002455175.1. Taxonomy (GTDB): domain Bacteria; phylum Verrucomicrobiota; class Verrucomicrobiia; order Opitutales; family Opitutaceae; genus UBA6669. The sequence goes on along the minus strand of DKKJ01000342.1, from coordinate 5,176 downwards.
TGAGTCCGCGGTGATCACCGCGGCGCCTGGCCGGGTCGAGCGGATCGCTCTCGCCGATGGCAATCATTTCATCTTACAGGTCAACGGGATTGAGCAACGTCTCCAATCCGCGTTCGTAACGGGAGAGCTTCCTTCACAAAACTAGACCCACGGTTCTCGAGAACCGTGGGCCTATACTCATTTCCGGCTCACTTACTTAATGACGGTGAGCACGAAAGACGTCTGTGTGAGGAGGGTTCCATCGCTGACCGTCACTGTGATGATCGCAGTGCCCGTTTGACGACTAGCCGGAACAATCATGAGCATACGTGTCGCGGCCGCGTCGCTAAAGTAGAGTTGTGAACTTGGGACCAGACTCGGATTCGAGGAACTCGCCGCGACAGTCAGGCTGTTAACGGGGGTTTTGTCGTCGCTGACGGTGAAAACCGTTGCTATGGCTGCACCTTCCCGGGTGGTAAGGTTGGGCATAGCGCTGATCTTGGGAGCCTGATCACTAGGTGGTACCGTGACAGTGAAGCTTTTTTGCGTACTCAGCTTTCCATCGCTGACCGTGACGGTAAGCGTTGAGACTCCCGATATATTCGGCGTCGACGTGAGGGCGAGGGTGCGTGAGGCGCCCGTACCGGTTAGTTTAATCGCCGTTGCAGGGATGAGCGCCGTATTCGAGGAACTGACGCTGACGGTGAGTTGACTCAGGTCTGTCTCTTTATCCCCCAGAGTGAGAGTTGTGCTCAGGCTTCCTTGTGCACTCGTCGCGAGGTTAGGAATGGTGGCCAGGGTCGGCGCGGTGTTCACTGGAGCTGGCGGTGTCGGCACAGTCACTGTAAACGACTTCGCTGTCTTCAGATATCCGTCGCTCACCGTGACGGTGACGGCGGCGGTACCCGCCGCTGTTCCAGGAGCCGTAAAGGAGAGAGTACGGCTTGCGCCTGTGCCAGTCAGCTTAAGACTCGAATTGGGGAGGAGAGTGGAATTTGAAGAGGTGGCCGTGACGACCAGTTGATTCAGGTCAGATTCTTTATCTCCAATGGTGAATGAAGTGCCNNAGGTGCGAGTCGCGCTCGTGGTGACGCTACTCAGAGTGGATAGCGTGGGGGCGGTGTTGGCCGGAACAGTCACCACAAATGTTTTCTGGGTGGTGAGACTGTCATCGCGGACTGACAGAGTAATTGTGGACGAACCCGATTTATCAGGCGGTGCGGTGACAACGATTTTATAAGCTCCACCCACTCCTGTAATCTGCAGGCTGCTATTTGGGATCAGGGTCGTGTTGGAGGAGGTAGCGGTGACCGAGAGATCCTCGGGATTGAATTCTTTGTCTCCGACCTCGAAGGTAGTCGTGCCCGATTTTCCAGGAAGTATGGTCAAGCTGGCCGGTGTGGTGACCGTAGGCGCCGTATTCACCGGAGGGGCNNAGAGCCGTCTCCGGGCATGGTGACGGTCAGTGTGCTCTTAGACGTGGTGATTCCATTGCTCACCGAAACGGTGAGCGTTGCCGTGCCGACAGCGTTCGGTGAAGCGAGCACGATTAGCGTTTTGCTCGCACCTGTTCCGGAAAGGTAGATATTTGATTGCGGTAGCAGCGTCGAATTGGATGACGACACGCTGACAGAAAGCTTGTCGGCGGAGAGCGTGCTATCCCCCACCGTGAACACAGTGCCGGCAAACCCTTCTGCGGTCGTGATCAGATTAGCGATGGTGCCGATCGTCGGCGCGGGCGCTGCGGAAGATCCTGTTGCTGGAGTCGTAATCGTCGCACTCCCACTATAGACCGACTTCCCAAAATTGTTGTAGGCGAGAACCCGATACGTGTATTTCGTCGACGCCAACAGACCGCGGTCGACGTATATGGTGACATTCGCACCGACCGTGGCAATCGGAAGGAATAAGCCCAGCAGGATCTGACGTTCGATGATGAAGCCCTTTTCGTTGTTGGAATTATCGCTCCAACTGAGACTGACGTCTGCAGCGNNAAGGTGAAGAGGATCCAAAGCCAGAGACGAGAAACGCGTATGACTCGGTTTGATAGGATGGGCGTTAATCCGCTGATAAAGGGGGTGGAATCGGACGGAAAGGTGACGGTGGTTTCTGAGCTTGGGATCGATTTCCACGCTCGCGGTAAGGCAGCGGTCTTTTGCATGTGTTCTCTGAATGAAATGATGTGGCTATCTGAGTTCTCGCACTAACCAGGACGCTCAAACTCATCGTCTCCGATGGCGGCTTTATAAGCATTCGGGAAGCCGAATTCTTCGTCGCGGCGTTTAAAATTAATTTTTAACGTCGCGCTGTCGCAGATTGGATTCAACACCGTGAACGACCTTTTTCTGAGGATCTGAGTAGTCGTTGAAAAACAATGGTTTTGAGTGACCCAGTGCTTTGTTCCCGGAAACCGTGACTTTTTCGGAAATTTTTTCGGGCACCAGCGTTATGCGGCAAAATGAGTGCCGATACGCGTAGCTTTGAATCACTCGGCAGATTACTCCTAGCGAGCGAGTGAATGATGAAAAATTTGCCTGAGTGGTTCGTGGAGATTGGGTAGTTCTTTGGATTGGGAGTGAGGGGTTTTGCTTTTTTGGGTTTGGTGCTCAGGATCGTTCTAGCCGTCCATGCTTACAGGTTCCCTTCGCTTCCCCCTTTTTCTGTTATTCTTTGCGTGTTTCGTTCCAGTCACCTGGGCTCAACTACGGACGGTGGACTACGATCTGACGGTCGAGAAAAAGCTGCAGGCGCCCGCGGGAAAATCGGTGCCTGTGCTCACGTTGAATGGGACGCTTCCTGGACCCGTGCTGAGGTTTACTGAAGGCGACGTCGCTCGGGTGCGTGTGCACAACCGATTGAAGGATGAAACGACCTCTATCCACTGGCATGGACTCTTACTCCCCAATGAGCAGGACGGGGTGCCGGGGCTGACCACGCCGCCGATTCAGCCAGGGACTACCCACGTATTTGAATTCCCGATCCGGCAGGCTGGGACGTATTGGTATCATTCCCACACGATGCTGCAGGAACAGCAGGGCGTTATTGGTGCAATCGTCATTGCTCCGCGCGATCGTGAGCCACAGCCCGCTGATCGCGACCATGTGCTCCTGCTTTCTGATTGGACGAATGAAAATCCGGATGAAGTGATGCGCACGCTCAAACGCGGCAGCATTTATTACGGACTCAAAAAAGGGACACTTCCGACTCTCTGGGGCGCGTACCGCGCCGGGATGCTAAAGGACTATGTATCGAGAGAATGGGGACGCATGCCACCCATGGACATTTCCGATGTGGCCTATGACGCATTTCTCGTGAACGGAAAGCGACGGATTTCCCTAGAAGGGAACGCGGGCGAGGTCATCCGTCTCCGCGTGATCAATGGATCGGCTGCGACCTACTTCTATGTTCAGTCTTCGACCGGGCCAATGACGATTGTGGCAGCAGATGGGCCACCCGTTGCGCCCGTCGCGGTGCAGACTCTTTTGGTGGCGATTGCCGAGACCTACGATATCCTGATCACGCTACCGGAGTCCGGCCGTGCCGAGGTGAGAGCCACGGCTCAGGATGGCTCTGGGCATGCCTCGGCGGTTTTTGGGCCAGACGACTCAACCGTGCCTGCGCCGACTGCACTCCGTCGTCCCAACAACTACTCCATGGACGATATGCTCTTGGCGGCGCTCGAGGAAGCGGAGTCGATCGAAGAACCGGAGGCAGAGCAGGGAGAGCGGAACGAGCATCCAGCTCACGGAAATGCCGTCCACTCTGCTCCGCTTGTTGCGGGAGAAGAAAACCCTCGGCCACTCTCACCGTATCGGTTGTTGCGATCTCCTGGGGTGACGACGTTGCCGCAGCAACAAGCGAACAGGACACTCACCCTCCGCATGACGGGGGACATGGAACGGTACATTTGGTCGTTTAATGGGAAGACGCTCCACGAAGATCCGGTCATCGCGGTGAGGCGGGGCGAGAATATCCGGATGGAGTTGATCAACGACACGATGATGCACCATCCAATTCACTTGCACGGGCACTTCTTCCGGCTGTTGCAAGGGCAGGGTGCGCACGCGCCGCTGAAGCACACCGTAGATGTCCCGCCGATGGGGAAACGGGTGATTGAGTTTGATGCCAACGAATCAGGGGACTGGATGCTTCACTGCCACGTGCTCTATCACATGATGGCGGGGATGACTCGTATTGTCAGTTATGCCGAGCAGGGGGGGCCTCATCATCCTCACCACCCGGACCTCTCGGAAGAGCATGAGCACCCGTATCTCTTTTGGGGAGAAGCCGCGCTCTTGAGTCAGTGGACGCGGGGCGAACTTGTGATGGCGAACGACCGCAATGACTTCATCCTCGATTGGGAAGCGGGGTGGGAGAAGGTCCCGGAGACAGAGTNNGAGTGGCGGGCAGGAGTGCGCTACAGTCGGTATATTGACCCTAACCTTTCTTATTTTGGCGGCGCGGAGTGGGGAAATGAACACGAGGTAAAAGATCGGGCGCTCATTGGTGTGCAATACCGTCTCCCGTTCCTCGTGGAGAGTCGGACTTGGCTGGATAGCCAAGGAGATGTACGAATCGCTTTGGAAAAATCCTTTCAGCTGACGAATCGCTGGAGTCTTTCGGTGGAAGTGCGTTACGATACCGGATCGGGCTGGGAGTGGCGTAGCGGCCTCGCGTATCTTCTGGGTAAACCAGTGTCGCTTGCGGTGGAATACCACGATTCCTACGGCTGGGGNNTTTTAGGCCTGCAAAATGATCAACATTGAATCCTTTTTCTTTATGATGCTTCGGACCTATAAAGCCCTCTTCTTCGGCATTTTTTTGGTTTTCTCTCTGGCGGACGTGATGGGATCCGAGGCCAAGTCCTCGAATTCACGGACTAAGCCTTATCCGCTGACCACCTGCATTGTCACCGAAAACGATCTCAATTCCATGGGAGGTGCGATCACTCGTGTCTACCAGGGGCAGGAAGTGAAGTTCTGCTGTCGGCCCTGCATCAGAAAGTTTGAGGCAAATCCTTCCCGTTACCTTGCGAGGTTGCCGAGCGCGACCAAGTCGTGAGACTCGTCAGCGCGAGGTCTTAGACCTCCCATTGCTCGTTTGGACGGAAACGGGTTTGAGCACGGAGACGCGACGGGAGGCCAACTCCGAGGATTAGCGAGTGCTAAGCCGGCGGGATCTGGCATCTCCATGAAAG
>DKKJ01000200.1 GCA_002455175.1 Opitutaceae bacterium UBA6669 | reverse complement strand
GGAGTAACCGGCGATGGCCAAGATAGCCGCAACCATCGGCGCGGAGAATTGGTGTCCGAACAGCACAAAAATGCCGATCGTCATGAGGATGTCGTGGAGCGAAGAGAACATCGCGCCCACGCCGAAACCAAACTCGAATCGGAAGGCAATATACATCAGAATGGTGATCATGGATACGACCAGGGCGATCAGCGCGGTCCATTGAATTTCCTTACCCAGCGAGGCCCCAATGTGGCTCATCCCCACACTCACCAAGCCCGCATTAGGAAGCGCCTTTTGCAGGGCGTCAAAAACCACCTGCCCTTTTCCTTCCGGCGTCGCGATGTTCAGGGTTTCGCGGTTACCCGCCGTGTCACCGAGCGTGCTGGAGGTCGTGACATTGATCTCCTGCACACCCACGCTCGCGGCAATCTCGNNCGGGCTTTTGTGAGAATTGCACGCTAACCAAATCGCCACCCGCAAAATCGATTCCATAGATCCGATCGCCCTTGTAGACGACCACGGCAACACCGAGGAGCACCACGATCCAAGAGCTGATAAAGGCGGGCTTCCCGTACTTGACGAAGTCGACCTTCAAGTCACCCAGCATGCGGCGCATGCGGATCTTCTTCAAACGACCCGTCTCCGTCAAAAGCTCCATCACCAAGTGACCAGTGATCAACACCGAGAACAGCGTTGAGACCACCCCGATGGCGAGCGTCACGCCGAAGCCTTTGATCGGGCCGGTGCCCAGCCAGATCATGATCGCGCAGATGATCAATTGAACCAAATGCGCGTCCATGATGGTCGTCAGCGCCTTGATGAAACCTGAGTGATTGGCCGTCGCGAGAGTCTTCCCCACGGCCATCTCTTCGCGCATACGCTCGAAAATCAGGATGTTCGCATCCACGGCCATACCAATGGTCAAAACGATACCGGCCAGACCGGGCAACGTCATGGTCGCCCCGAAGCTAGCCATGACACCGAGGATGATGAGAAGATTGACCGCCAACGAAAACACCGCAACCAAGCCACCCGTAGCGTAGAAGGTGATCATGAACGCCGCAACTGCGGCCGAACCGATGACTGAGGCGCGAATCCCGCTAGAGATGGCGTCCTGGGCTAGCGACGGTCCCACTTCGTACTGCTCTTTGATCTGCAAGGGCAGATCGAGGGGGTTGTTCAGCACGTTGGCCAAATCATTGGCTTCGCGCTGCGAAAAACTTCCCGAAATTTCGGCAGAATCACTGTTGATCTCCTCGCGTACGCTTGGAGCCGAGGCGAGTTTACCATCCAAGACGATCGCCAGTTGTCCTGGCTGACCTGTCCGTTGATTATTTTCCGCGATCGTGCGCGTGACCGCAGCGAAGCGTCCGCGACCCTCTTCCGTGAAGCGGAGAATGATCTTATAGCGACCGTACTCATCCATCACGGGATACGAGTTTGCAATCCCTTCACCGGTCATCTCAGGGATGCGCTTCACGAACAAGTCGTACGACTGGATATCGCCATTTCGCCCTTCATTGGAGAGCGTCATCACTTCGTAACCCACGGGAATTTCCGGACTGCGGCCGGGCATCGCGGTGGGATGCACGAGACGGAAATCAAGACGCGCTGGCTTCTTAACGCTATCAACCACCTCGGGGTTGTCTTTGGTGCTGACCGACGGGAGCTGAACCTCAACGCGATTGTCGCCGATCGCACGAATGATCGGCTCGGTCAGACCGAGGCCATCGATACGTTCGCCCAAAATTTGTACCGCTTTGGAAAGCTTCTCCTGACGTTGATCGGAAGGAACCTCCGCGAGGGCGCGTTCATCCACCTCAAGGGTAAAGGCGACACCTCCGGCCAAATCCAATCCGAGCTGTAGTTTGCTCTTCGAGCGCCGCAGCAACTCGTCGAGGAGCAAATTATTACGTCGATCAAGATTGCGGACATCGCCGAGATTGACGCGCGGGAAATACAGTTGGGCGAGATCGAGCCGGCGTTCCTTGGCCAACTGCTTCAACGCGACAAACGTGGTCTGTGGCGGTGTCGACTGGGCGNNTCGCTTCATCGACGAGTTTGGCGAACTCTGCGGTCTTCGCAGTCGCCGCGGACTTGGCGTACTCAGGGAACGGGCGGTCTTTGATTGGAAAAAGCGTGAATCCAGCCCACGCCAAAATGGCGAAGCTGATCACGATTTTCCAGAGGTTGCGTTTGATCATTGAGGGGCGTGGTTAAAATGAGGAAGCTCCCGCCTTTCCAGGAGGGAGCCAGATATGCAGCAGGATGACGCCGAAAGGCTCGTTGCTTATTTTTTCTCTTCCGTGAGCTTATCCGCCTTGCTGAGAACGGCGTGGACGAAGTTTTTGCCAATTTCGATCTTGGTCGTGTCCGACACCCGCACAATAAACCGATCTTCTTTCACCGAGGTCACTGTTCCATACATTCCGCCCGCCGTGATGATTTCATCGCCGGGTGACAGCGACTTGAGCATCTTCTCATGCTCTTTTTGCTTCTTCCGCTGCGGCGCGATCATGAAGAAGTACATCGCTGCAAAAATGAAAAGAAACGGCAGCAACTGGAGCAAAGGATTGCCCGCGGGAGCGGCAGGAGCTTGAGCGAGGATCGGCTGAACAACGGCAGACAAGAGAGACATTGAGCGATTTGCGTATTGAAGGTTTTGGAAAAAGAAACACGCATTAAACCCGGCTCCTCTCTGCGAAAGCAAGCCATAACCCGACACGACACCTCCCTCATTGAAAAGCAAATCCGCGTCTACCTGGTCAGCGTCTCAGTCTGAAGAGCTCTACGGCTTCAAACGTTGGGGTGCGGGGCACTTCGGAGTCGACTCCGGAGGCTTCGTCAACGTCCAACCGTGCTCAGACGGACGCGCCATCCGCATCATGGATGTCGTCGACGAAGCTGTCGGCATGGGCCNNGGGCCTCAAGGCGCCCGTCGTCATTCGCTTTCAAGACCTGCTCCGGCACCGCGTAATCCAGCTCAACGAGCTCTTCCGTAAAGCCATCAAGGAAGAGGGCTACAAAGGCGCTTACCGCGGCGTTTTCCCCATCAAAGTCAATCAGTTGCGCGAGGTGGTGGACGAAATTACCGCCGCCGGTAAGGACTATCACTACGGTCTGGAGGCAGGCTCCAAGCCCGAGTTGATGATCGTTCTGGCCCTGCACGATAACAACAACCGGCTGATCATCTGCAATGGCTACAAGGACCACGATTACATCCGCCTGGCCCTGCTGGGTCGCAAGCTAGGGAAGAAAATTATCCTGGTCGTCGAGCAGTTGTCCGAAATCGACGACATCATTAGAATCTCCGAAGAAACCGGCGTGAAGCCGATGATTGGGTTCCGGGTTAAGCTGCAGACTCGCGGCGAGGGGAAATGGGCGATGTCCAGCGGCGACAACGCCAAATTCGGCCTCAACACCGCCGAAATCCTCTTCGCGAGCGAAAAACTCAAGGCGGCCAAACTCACTCAGTCACTTCGTTTGCTGCATTTCCATATCGGTTCGCAGGTTCCGAATATCATCACGATTAAGAACGCGGTCACCGAAGCGTCCCGGTTTTACTGCCAGCTGATCAAAATGGGTTTCCCCATGGGATACCTGGACGTCGGCGGTGGGCTGGGCATCGATTACGACGGCTCGCGTTCCAACTTCGAGAGCTCAATGAACTACTCGGTCGCAGAGTACGCCCGCGACGTGGTTCACAATATCAAGGAGATCTGCGACGAAGTCGGCGTGGCTGTGCCGGATATCGTCAGCGAGTCCGGACGAGCTGTCGTCGCCCCGCATTCGCTCCTGGTCTTCNNCAAGCGCGAGTCTCTTGGACAACAGCATCAGCCCAAGGAAAAGCACAAGGTGGTCACCGACCTGGAAATGCTGCTGAAAAACAAGCAGAAGCTCGGGCGTCTCGAACGTTACCACAACGCGGTCCAGAAAAAGGAAGAGGCCATTTCTTTGTTCAATCTGGGTTACTTGGACTTGGGGAACCGCGCCGCCGCCGAGCAATTGTTCTGGCGCATTTGCGAACAGCTCGCGGCCGAAAATCGCGACACGGGCTATCAACCCGAAGAACTGCGTGACCTGCATCAGCTACTCGCCGACCAGTACGTCTGTAACTTTTCCGTTTTCCAATCCCTGCTCGATCACTGGGCACTCGGCCAGCTCTTCCCCATCACACCGCTGCACCGCTTGAATGAAAAGCCCACGGTGAACGCGGTGTTGGTCGACATCACCTGCGACTCCGACGGCGAGATCAGCACCTTCGTCGATCTCCAAGACACCAAGGACTACCTCAATCTTCATCCGCTGAACGGTAAGCCCTACTACCTCGGAGTCTTCCTCACGGGAGCCTACCAGGACATCATGGGCGATTTGCACAATCTGTTCGGGCGCGTGAACGAAGTTCACGTGTTCTTGGAATCGGACGAGCCCAACGGTTTCTATATCGAAGAGGCTCTCAGCGGCAGTCGGATCGCTGATGTCATCGAAGGTGTGCAGTACCAGCAGGAAGAGCTCTGTCGGCGCATGAAAGCTCAGATCGATGCCGCTACTAAGAAGGATATGGTCAAACCCCGCGAGGGAGTCCGTCTGCTGGAACTCTACGAAAGCCAGATGTTGAACAAGACCTACCTCAACATCAACCGCACCGTCGCTCCCAAACGGAAGCGGAAGTGATCACTCGTCGGCCCTCGCGAAANNCGAAAGCGAGGGCCTGTCACTGTTTCACGTCGATTGGTCCTTTTCCAAAGTCTCGGAAAAACAGATACGTCCCACTGCTTCGTCGAAATCCGCCGCACCGCGGATGATTTCGATCTCCAAACGCAGGTGGTAAAGTGGGACAGGAGACGTCAGCGTCGCAGGAAGTCGCACCGCGTCCTTTTCGGTGGTTAGGAGCAACTCCACTCGCTTCTCGGTGGCCTCTTGAAAGATGGAAGCATAGTCCTCATCACCAAACCGGTAGTGATCAAGAAAGCGGCGGGAAAAGCGGAGATCGGCACCTAAGTCTCGGAGAAATTTCTCAAAACTCTCCGGAGCCGCGATACCGCAAAAAGCCCCCACTCGCTTTCCGCGTAAAAGAGACAGCGGCATACGTCTTTCCTCAGAACCCGGAGGAAGTCCGAAGCGCTGCAGGTACTTAGGTCGATGGGCACACTCGATGATATCCACCCCGGGGTTATGCTCTTTGATGGTGCTCTCGATTTCCAAGTCTCTACGACCGTCCGACTTGGTAAGGAAGACGTAGCTTGCCCGCTTGAGATGCTTGATGGGCTCGCGGAGAATCCCGCGCGGAAGGAGGTGCCCGTTCCCAAAAGGATTGGTTTTATCCACCAGCAGCAAATTGAGGCTTCCTTTGAGCGGAAGGTACTGGAAGCCATCGTCTAACACTAAGGTGTCGCATCCGAAGCGCTTGATGGCGTAGGTCCCTGCTTTCACCCGATCTTTATCCACCAGGACCACCACGCCGGGAAGATTTCGGGCTAACATGTAGGGCTCGTCCCCCGCTTCTTCACTATCCAGGAGCACACGCTCGCCATTGCTCACCACCCGCGGCGGAGGACTGGCCGCGTGCGTCAGGTTTNNCCACCCGCGACGCCACAGCGGCGGTGTTTTGCTTTTATAGCCTCGCGAAAGGATCGCGACCTTGCGTCCACGATCGTGCAGGGCTCGCGCAAACTTCTCCACTACAGGGGTTTTCCCTGTTCCTCCGACAGTTAAATTGCCCACCACGACCACGAGGCAACCGAGCGGCTGATCGTGAAAAATCCGTTGGCGATAAAGCCAGAGACGCGATTGGGCTATCCCGCTAAAAAGATAGGACAGTGACTGCAAAAACGCTGCATACACCGTAGCACCTGCGTCTTCACGCCGTCCGAAGATCACGTCGATCGTGTACTCCTCAAACGAAGTGAGTTTTCTCTTCAACCAGGACGACATGCAGGAACGTAAGGGGAAACGGAGTTGACGGACTTTTCTCGAAAGGGATTGTCTGGCGGTTGTGGCGGGCTCTCCCATCGCATGCAACCTCATCCCTTCAAATTAAAAGAGACCCTGGCCGACTTCCGGTCGGTCTAGGGACGTACCTAACCCCCTTTCCATGAGCTATAAACTGTTCATCCCCGGTCCGATCGCGGTTTCAACGAAAACGCTGCAGGCCATGGCCCAGCCCATGATCGGCCATCGCAGCACCGACTTCGTCGCGCTGTACAATGGTTTGCAGCCCAAGCTGCAGACGCTTTTTGCCACGAAGGATCCCGTGTACATCTCTACCAGCTCGGCCTGGGGATCAATGGAGGGAGCCGTCCGCAATCTCACCAAGACCAAGGTGCTGAACTGCATGAACGGAGCTTTTTCAGACAAATGGAATGATGTGGCTCTGCGGGTGGGCAAAGGAGCTGGCGCACTCAAGTCCGAATGGGGTCAGCCGGTCGATCCGGCCGCACTCCGTAAGGAACTGGCGACGGGCGCCTACGATACGGTCACCTTGATTCACAACGAGACGTCGACGGGGACCATGAGCGACCTCTCCGCATTGGCCGCGGTCTTGCGCGAATTCCCCGACGTCATTTCCATCGTCGATACGGTGAGTTCATTCAGCGCCGTTCCCATCGAGAAGGACGCTCTGGGCATTGATGTCATCATCACGGGTTCGCAGAAGGCGCTCGCTCTTCCCCCCGGGCTCTCGCTGATCTCCGTCTCCAAGCGCGCACTCGACCGCGCCGCTGGCGTCACGCAACGCGGCTATTATTTCGACTTCGTGGAATTTCAAAAAAATCACGAGCAGGGTATGACACCGAGCACGCCGGTGATCCCGCTGATCTACGCCTTGAAATCCAAGGTGGAAGAAATCGAAGCGGAAACGTTGCCCGTGCGCTACGCACGCCACCTCCGTCTCAACGAAACCATGCGGGCCTGGGGTGCGGCCAAGGGCTTCACGCTCTTCCCAGCAAAAGAATTCGGTTCTCGGAGCCTGAACTGTTTCTCCAATACTCTCAACTATGACCTCGGCGCCCTAAACAAGACGCTCAAGTGAAAACATGGATTGGTCATTGATGGTGGATACGGAAAGCTGAAAGGAAAAACCTTCCGCATTTCCAATATGGGCGACGAGACGGATGAGACCATCTGTCAACTCATCCAAGCATTGGACAGCGCCCTGGCAACGACACCTAAGGTGGCTGCTTCCTAAGGAATTTGCCTCACACCGTTCGTCTCTCTGTTCGTGCGCGAAGGGGGTGCCTACCAGCACCTCTTTCTTGCTTTATTGGCGGTCTTCACTCCTTTCGCCGATCAAGCGGAGTGCTCTGAATTTTCGCATTTTTCCCCTCGGCCTGAAACCTTTCCAGCAAACTAAACCTTGAAATTGCCGCTGCCCACGCCTAACGCCTCGAACGAATGAAGTCCCTTGTCATTGCCGAAAAGCCTTCCGTTGCCGCCGATCTTGCGCGTGCGTTAGGCAATGTTCCCAAGAAGGGAGACGCGTTTGAGAACGATGAATACGTGATCGCCTCAGCCGTAGGCCACCTCGTGGAACTGGAAATGCCGGAGGACATCGACAAGAAAAAGTACGGCTTCTGGCGGCTGGAAACCTTGCCGATCATCCCCGAAAAATTCGGGTTAAAACCGATCGCAGATACGAAGGATCGCTTCGACCTGCTCAAAAAACTTCTCGCCCGTAAAGATATCGATCAGGTCATCAACGCCTGCGACGCCGGACGCGAAGGAGAACTCATTTTCGTCTACATTTGCCAACTGGCGAAGTGCAAACTGCCCATCAAACGCGCATGGATGCAGACCATGACCAAGGAGGGCATCTTGGCTGCCTTCCGCAATCTCCGTGACGGGTCGCAATTGGCCGGTTTAGCGGACGCTGCGCGGTGTCGTTCGGAGAGTGACTGGCTCATCGGGATCAATGGGACGCGGGCCATCACCAAGCGCATGTTTGGTTCACGCGCAGGCAATGTCGCCTCCGTCGGTCGCGTGCAAACTCCGACCTTGGCCATCGTTTTTTCCCGGGAGCTCGAAATCCGCAATTTCAAGCCCCGCCCGTTTTGGAGAATCACCGCTCAGTTCCAAGTCGCCAAAGGCACCTACGAAGGCGTCTACCAACGGCCGCAGTTCAAAAAAACTGAGAACGACGATCATGACCGTATCGATCGTATTTGGGACCAAGCCATGGCGGAGGCAGTCCTGGCTGCGTGCCAAGGCAAGCCGCTCGCCTCCGTCACCGAAGAAAAGAAATCCTCCAGCCAAGCCAGTCCACGTCTGTACGACCTAACCACGCTGCAGCGAGAAGCGAACAATCGTTTCGGTCTTCCCGCGCGCCGCACGTTGNNGAAGACAAGAAGTCCTCCAATCAAAGCAGCCCTCGGCTTTACGATCTCACCACGCTGCAACGCGAAGCCAACAACCGGTTTGGTCTGCCGGCCCGTCGCACCTTGCAGATCGCCCAGGCGCTCTACGAGCGTCACAAGGTGATCACCTACCCGCGTACCGACTCCCGCGCGCTTCCCGAAGATTATATTCCGACGTGTCGGGAGACGTTGGGGACGCTGCATGGCGATCTAGGCACGCACGCTCAAACCGTGCTCGCGCAAGGTTGGCTGCGTCCGAACAAACGCATTTTCAATAACGCCCAGATCTCAGACCACTTTGCGATCATCCCGACCTCCACCGAGCCCAAGAATCTCGATGAGATGGAGTCCAAGATCTACGACATGATCGCGCGGCGTTTCGTCGCCACGTTCTTCCCCTCCGCAGAGTTTGATGTCACCACCCGCTTGAGTGTGGTTTCCCCCAATCACGCGTTTAAAACCGAAGGCAAGGTCCTCACCGCTCCCGGTTGGCTAGCTGTCTACGGGAAAAGTGCGGTCGACGACGACTCACCGGACTCCAAAGCCCTCCCCGCCATGTCCCCCGAGGACAATGCCAAGGCGACCGCCACCGAGGCCAAACTTCACTCCGAAACCACCAAGCCACCTCCTCGTTACACGGAAGCAACCTTACTTTCCGCAATGGAAGGGGCTGGCAAACTCATCGACGACGACGAATTCGCCGAGGCGATGAAGGAGCGTGGACTTGGCACACCAGCCACCCGGGCAGACACGATCGACGGTCTGATCAACCAGAAGTACATCGAGCGTAATCAACGAGAGCTGGTTCCGACAGCGAAGGCTGAGTCCCTGATTGAATTCCTGGCTGCGGTGAAGGCAGATGCCTTGACCAAGCCGGATATGACGGGTCAATGGGAGTACAAGCTCCGACAGATGGAACATGGGCAGTTCCAGCGCGACCAATTCATGTCGGAGATCGTCGACGTGACGAAAGGCATCGTTGACCGCACGAAGAATTTCGAAGAGGACGAAACAAACTCCCGGACCACGGAAATCATTTCGCCTACCGACGGTAAACCCATGTACGAAACCCTGCGCGGTTACAAATCGCAGGACGGCACCTTGATGGTGTACAAGGTCATGAGTGGCCGAAAGCTGGAGGAGAGCGAGGTCAGTCAACTGGTCGCCAGCGGCGAAATCGGTCCCCTCGACGGCTTCGTCTCCGCGAAAACCGGCAACCGCTTCCCGTCTAAAATCCGGATNNGGACCGATCCCAAGTCGGGAGCGGAACTCTGCGAGGCTCCCACAAACTACGTTCTCGGCGAAAAGGACGGTGAGGGCTGGAAAGAGGTGTTCAAAGTGGGTCGACTGATGTGCCAGAAACCCATCACGCGCGACCATGCCATTCAATTGGTGGAGAAACAAAAGACCGAGCTGATTCAAGCATTCATCTCCAAGAAGGGTCGCCCGTTCGACGCGTACCTCCTTCGCCAAGGAGCCAAGATCGCCTGGGAATTCCCGCCGCGCAAACCGCGCGAAGGGGCGAAAAACGCCGACGGGACACCCAAAGCTCCACGCAAGAAAGCTCCGCTCGATTTGAGCAAGGCCCGTAAACTGGGCGAAAGCAAAGTTCACGACGGCGAACTGCTCGAAACGGCGGAGTCGTACATCGTGGCCAAGCCTAACGCCGACGGCACGCCNNTTCCGGTCGAAGAGGTCGAACGCTTGGTGGAGACCGGTCGTACGGGACTCATCGACGGACTCATGTCCAAGCGCGGCACCACGTTTAGCGCCTACCTCGTCCTCTCTAAGGATAAGAAAAAAACAGAGTTTGAGTTTCCGCCGCGCTAGGCCTACTGTCGCTGATTCCTTGCAATCATGGCTGACCTCAAAAACGTCGCGATCATCGCCCTTTCAGCCTCGGTCGCCGCGCTTTCGGTCGCTCTGTGGAAACAGCATACCCGCCTCGAGACCCTCCAAGTGTCGGAAACCCAGTGGCGCCTAACGGAGCGGCCCAAGTTGGAGACGCAGCTCGCGAAGGCCGAAGAAGCTTTGGCCAGACGGGAGCAGGCGCGGTCCCGACCCTCCTCGTTGGCTGAGACGTCTTCGGCACCCACCCGCGCCTTTGCAGGACCGACTGCCGAGAACCGCCCGCCGCAACGCGGATTCTCACTGTTCGAAAATCCTGAGGTGCAACGCTTGATGGCCGCGCAGCAGCGCGGGGCTCTCGACGGACGCTACGCAGGGCTGTTCAAGACCCTTCAGTTGAGCCCCACCGAGCTGGATCGCTTCAAACAACTTCTGCTCGATAAGCAGACGGTGGTCTCGGATGTCATGGTAGCCGCTCGTTCCTCAGGTGTTACTCCCCGCGAAAATCGAGCCGAACTCGATGCGCTCATCAAGGGCTCTCGCGATGAGGTGGACGCCACAATCAAAGAACTCCTGGGTGATGCTCGCTACGCACAGTACACCGACTACGAGACAACCGGCCCCCAACGTACCGTGACTCGCAGTCTCGAACAGCGGCTCAGCTATTCCGACTCGCCGCTTTTGCCCGCCCAGGCCGAACAATTGATCCGGGTTCTGGCCG
>DKKJ01000299.1:2535-12739 GCA_002455175.1 Opitutaceae bacterium UBA6669 | reverse complement strand
TGCCAGGAATGACCAGTGGTGCTGGTGTCCACTCAGGCGGTGGCGATGGCGGGGCTTCCGCGCAACCAACCGCACTGCCCAACCAGCTCGTGCAGTCCTTGCTCCAGTATCGTTTGCAAGTCCCGCTCATTGATAAAATGTTAAGTGAACTGGGACTCTCGCTGGACCAAGGACAACTCATTCCCAACGAACTCCCAAAGTCTGACCGGCCTGTCCCCAAACCTTCCAAGACTTCTTAGACTCCCGGACGTCGTCCGAGTCCGCTGCCGCCCTGCGGGCGCCGAAGTCCCCGTCGGCTCTCGGCCCGCGCCCCTCTGCATCTTCGATCCCTATTGCCGACATCCTAAGCAAAACCAACGCATTTTCAGCGCATCATTGAGGCCATGACCCTCCCGTGGAGAAAGCCGAGTTGCCTTCCCGAGGATTTCTCCTGCGGATGGGGGCATGTCTCTTCTTCGCCTCTTCCTTTTTTTGGTGGGTGCGACCGTACTGGCCCACCTTCCCTCGCAGGCCGCTGGGTCCGGGTTTGACGGGCGCTGGCGTCTCGATCTTCCTCGTAGTTCCGCTCTCGACGGGTGGACCACTGCCGACTTGATCCTCACCGTCGAGGGTCCGTTCGTCTCCATTCGGCACGATATGACCTGGCGATCCACCAAGGTCACGGGCATCAATCGCCTGGATACACGAGGCGTTTCCCAGGAAGTCACCGACTATTTTCGCATCGATCAGCGGCACATGGCAGTCTACGCACCTACGGGTAAGTCGTCGCAAGTGACGGCTTCTTGGCTCGACCAGAATCNNGAACCTTGAAAGTGGAGGCGGTGATCCCTGTGGAGGTGTCGCAAGGTGACGCAAAAATCCGCACCTACTCCGAATACCGCCTTCTAGAAGGGGACAATTCCCTTTTGGTGATCGAACTGCACCACAACCGCATTCGTCCCTTGGTCTATCACTTCACCCGCGTTTCTGAGGAGGTCAAAAAATGAGCGTCTTCTCGTCCTTCTTTCGTATGTGGCGTCCGATCAACGGGCATTCTCTCGCCCTCACGCTGCTTTGTCTGATCACTCTCCTTCCCGTGTCAGCCGCGGACCGTGCATGCTGGGTGATGCGGTTTGACGGTGACTGGAAAGTCGCCGGAGGTCTGCCCGAAAAACTGCTGGTGGTATCGCTGCAAGGCTTGGCTAATCGAACCGCGCCGCGTCTCTACATCGTGCACCCCAAGGATTACCAGTGGGAAATCACGGAGCCGCTCTTCGAGTTCTATCAACGGAAACATGGTGTCGCCTTCACCGAAGTGACGTCCGCTGACCAAGCACTCTCGTTGTTCAAGTCACACGTCAAAGGTTATGTGATTTGGGAGAAAAAGGTCCCGGCTACGATGAACGTTGCCCTGACGATTGCAGGGTTGGAGGACGCGATTGTCGTGAGTGAGGAAACCCTGCCCTTGGCCCAGAAGCATGGACTGAAGCCAATCGACGATCTGCGCGGTCGCTACACTGGAAAAACCGATGCTCAAATTTACGACGATGCTCGCACGCGCTATTGGGACCGCTGCAATCGAGATAAAATCATGCTGATGGGCGGTCATGTCGGCGCAGTCCGAATGCCCGGAATGGCCGATTGGGGCGTACGCGAAAAAATGTTCTTCCATGACCTCTCCGCCAATCCGATTCACCCTGAGGAACTCGCGCTGGAAAAGCGCTTCTTTTCCGAGCTCAACCCTGGCGCGACAGTCTTCGGTTGGCATTCCTACGGGAAGGACACGGAAGAGCAGCACACCACCTTGCTCTCTAGCTACGGTCTCAAGATGGAAGGTCTGCACAACCTCCCGAACCTAAGCTTTAACTGCCAATTCACCTTCACCCCCGGCTTCAAGTTTACCAACAACCATCATGTGGATCGGGACGCCAAATTTACNNCCAAATTGGTCGCAGAGAAAAAAGTCTACCTCGCCTTTGTCCAGTCCGACTCCATCGGCATTGGTGTATGGACCAAACCAGGACGCGGTAAGCTTCCCTTCGCCTGGCAGGTGACGATGAACTGGACCAAGTTTTCGCCGGCCGCCCTCGAGTACTTCCACGAAAGCGCCACCCCTAACGACTACTTCATCGGCGGGCTCTCTGGTCCCGGCTACATGTATCCGAACCACATTCCGGCAGACCGCTTTCCCGGTCTGATGAAGGAGGCGCGTGAGTTAATGACGGTCCTTGATGAACGCGTCATGGAAATCATGGACAACTCGGCGGCGGACGGAAACGTCGGCAACGCAGACCTCCCCAAAGAAACCGTGGACCGCTATTACGAAGCGTTCCCCGATGTCATTGGCTTCATCAATGGCTATGGACCAGCCCGCACGCGGGACCTTCGCGACACACGGCCCTTGATTTCTTATGACTATTACATTGATCCTCGCCGCCCACGCGAGGAAGTGGCCGCGGATCTTGACCAACTCATCGCCCTCAATGCGCAGCGGCCCTACTTCTGCCTCGTTCACGTGCGTGAGTCGAACGACGTCAATAGCCTGGTCGAGGTGGTGAAGAACCTCCACGGACCGGTCGAAATCGTTCCCGTCGACGTTTTCCTCAAGTTGGCCGCCAGCAATAAAACCTACGTAACGCGCTACCAACTCCCCACGGATCCCAAACATTTCAAGGGATTCTGAGCTCACAGGTCCCGTGCGGCGGCTTGCACTGGTTCCATTCCAGTGCAGCCTGGGTCTCCTCTCCGGAGCAACCCATGAACTACCGCACATTTGGCAAACTCGGCTGGAAAACCTCAGAGATCTCCTTTGGCGCGTGGGCCATCGGCGGTGGTTGGGGAGAGCAGGATGACACGGAATCTCTCCGCACGCTCCACCGAGCTCTTGACCTCGGAGTGACCTGCATCGATACCGCGGCCGGATACGGAAATGGTCGCAGCGAACGTCTCATCAGTCAGGTTTTGAAGGAGCGCAAACCGTCCGGTGANNGCCTGCGCCCGGTGACTGGCCGCCGTCGCCTTATGACTCTTGGGAGGAGCGTTACAGTGAACGCTACTTGCGACAAAACATCGAGGAGCGACTGCGCTCTCTCGGCACGGACACGATTGACCTGTTGCAATTGCACACGTGGACCCGGGCGTGGAATCGCAACCCGCAGCCGTTTGCCCTACTTCGTACATTGCAGAAAGAGGGTAAAATCCGCGCCATCGGCGTCTCCACACCGGAACACGACCAAAACAGTGTCATTGATCTGATGCGCGGCGGCTGGGTCGATTCCGTTCAGGTCATCTACAATCTTTTTGAACAGGAGCCTGCGGCTGAACTGCTACCCGTAGCGCAGGAAACGGGCACCGCCATCATCGTGCGCGTCGCTTTCGACGAAGGCGTCCTTACGGGTAAGTTCAAGGAAGATACGACCTTTCCCGACGGTGATTTCCGCCAACGCTATTTCCAAGGCGACCGTATCCGCCGCGCGGTACAACGTGCGGCCGCCATCGAGCCCGACTTGGTGGGCACCGGGCTCACTCTGCCGGAAGCAGCTTTGAAATTCGCTCTCGCGCATCCCGCAGTGTCCACCGTGATCCCGGGAATGCGGCGCGTCAGCCAGGCGGACGCCAACTGCTCCGTCTCCGAAAAACCCAATCTCACAGATGTCCAACTGAAACGCCTTCAGCGACACCGTTGGAACCGCGGGCTTTGGTATCCGGGGAAATAGGACGCCTGCCCGCGGTACGTCACAGACATTCTATCGCTCGGACCGCTGAGCCAACGCTTGGCGGACCGCGCTTGAAAACTCTCCGAATCCGGACAGCAAGGGCGTTCCGGCTTCACCGGTCATCCGCAGCAGTGAGCGTTCATCTTTGAATCCACTTCCGGTAACCAGACACACCACTGGTTCATCGCGGGGCAATTCTCCCCGCCTCACCGCATCAGCCACTCCCGCGAGTGCCACGGCTCCGGCGGGCTCGCTGAAGATACCTTCCTCCCGCGCCATGCGAGCTTGCCAAGCCCACACCTGTTCGTCCTCAACCACGTAACCCTGACCACCGCTGCGCCGACAGACCTCGATGACATGATTACCATCGAGCACTCCGCCTACTTGGAGCCCGCTGATAGCAGTGGCGGAGGTGACCGCCGTCGCTGTGGGGTGGCCAGCTCGCAACGGTGACGCGATGGTGTCATTGCCCGCAGGTTGGACGCAGTGGAGATGGGCCTGCGGAGCCTGCGTGGCCAAGCCTCGTCCGACTGCAAGGGTCAAGCCACCTCCTCCTGCTGGACTGAACACATGAAAGGGCACACCGCGAAACGCATCCGCGAGCTCATAGCCCAAGGTCTGCACACCCGCCATTCCCCGCGGTGAAAACGTGTAAGCACTGATTTCATAGCCAGCATTCAACTCACGGGCCAGCACACCCAAACCTTCCATCACCTCGGTATTGACCGTCGGAGAAGAACCGAACGCCTTCAGCCGAAACAGCTGGGCACCGTAGGCACGCATTTGCCGCAGCTTTCCTTCGGGGGCCCCTTCGACAATCGCGAGAAAACACGGGATCTCCGCACGCGCACAATAGGCGGCCACGGCCGCGCCGGTATTTCCACTGGACGTCCCCAAGCACACGCGCTTGCCCTCGATCGCGAGATGTGTGACGGCCGCCGCCGCGAAACGATCTTTGTAAGAGCCTGTCGGATTGCTCCCTTCATACTTAAACCAGAGTTGATCGAGACCAAGCGACTCCCCGATCCGGCGCGAGCGGATCAACGGTGTCCCCCCTTCTCCCAACGTCACCGCTCGTTCTTTTGGCGGCGCATCCCACAGGTCGGCATAGTTCCAAAGGTGCATAATTAGAAAGTCTTTTCTCGCGTTGGTCTACTCCTGCCAAGGCCCCTGGGGTTTGCGTGTGAACCCTGTGGTCATAACCGTGCTCACTTCACTGCCACCTGCTACGTGGAGTACCTGCCCTGCCTTTACGAGATCGTCGAATCGTCCCACCGGTGACGTGCTGGGTTGCAGAGTGATGATATGCCCCTCTCCCCACAGGGGATAACCCGTCACACCGCCCGCGGAATTCCACGACCACGCGTAAGGGTACGTGGCTAAGTCCCACTCCATGGCAAAACCGAAGCCTTTCTTTTCGTTCCAGATGCACCCATGGCCCTCTTCGAAATCCGTCAATTGCACCGAGTGGTCTTTCCCACTGGCAGCAGGCGGAACCACACTGCAGTCACGCATCTGCTTAGATTCGCGTTCACGGACGTAGGGCCACTTCCCCTCGTATCCAGCTTCCAACTGAAGTTGCGAGGGATCGTCCGCCTTAAATACCCGCACCGTACGCGCGGGTGTCAGTAGCTTGGCTCCGTCCAAAAGCGGTCCTCCAAAAGTCGGGTGCTGCAACCAGGTCACCGGCAAGGTACGCGCGGAACGATTGTAGAGCGTCTCTTTCCACTTTAGGCGCGCACTCGCCGCCCGAACGGTGAGCTCGCGTTTATACACCCACGGTGTCCGTACCGAGCGGCCCACCAACGTGACCGTAAGCTGTCCCCGGGTCTTCGTATCGATCCTCTCNNAGCTCGCCGTGGGTGCCGACGGGAGCACCCAGATAGTTACAGGCGAAGTATCCGTTGGGCACCGAAACGTACCAACTGCCATCCATCACATCATACAAGTCGCTGCCTCCAGCCATCGGCTGATCCAGTACATGGAGGCGAGGCGGCTGCACGTAAGGATTCTTCCAAATGATGTCGGTGCCGGTCGGTTTATCGACGTAGCTCAGAAGGGCTCCCCCGAAATCAGGCCAGAGCTCCACGCGGTAGAAAGCGTTTTCGATGATGAGACGGCGTTGGCCGCTCACCACGTTCCATCTCGCAACTGGTTTGGAGTGCTTCCCAGTCGCTCGTGATTGCCGTTGTTTTCCAACAACGTTCTTATCTNNGTCTTTGGAAAGAGGTAGCCTCTTTTTCTTATTAGCCATGACTGTTCCTGTGTCTAAAACGGGTCTTGATCTGAAAACACTCTCCCCTGGTTTCCACCGTCGCCGCTTCACTGCTCGCGATGTCGGCTTCGATGCGTGGATTTGGGTGGGAACACCCGGTCCTGTCGTCCTGATCAATGGAGGTACGCATGGCGACGAATACGAGGGACCGACAGTCTTGCGCACGTGGGCTGAGCGCTGGCGCCCGGACTCGTTGCATGGGACAGTCGTTCTGGTCCCGGTTCTCAACGAAGCGGCTTTCTTCGCTGGACAGCGCTGCCACCCGAGCGACGGCGGAAACCTTGCTCGCTCCTTTCCCGGCAATCCAAAAGGAAAAGTGAGCGAGCGACTGGCCCACCTGTTTGACACGCAACTGCTCGCTCAAGCCACTCATTATGTCGACCTGCATAGCGCTGGCGCTTCGTACGAACTANNCGCCGTATCCAGCGGACGATGGCGGCCTGCTTCGAGCCGCTCTGGTGCTGGGGTGGGCCGTTTCTTCCTGGGAGAACGTTGAGCGCCGCCCATGCCCGCGATATTCCGAGCATTTATGTAGAGTGCCGCGGAGCTGGCGGTGTCGACCCCGATGATCTGACCATGCTGGATCGGAGCCTGACGCGACTCCTTCGCGCATTGGGATGCTTGGCTGGCAAACGGGCTCCCGCCACCAAGCAGAAGACCCGCATCACTCGAGATGCCCAGGAAGCGCATCTGCAGGTGCATCATCCCGCACCCTTCGACGGGCTCTTTATTCCCGAGACTACACTGGCGGAACGCGTTCGTAAGGGCAGTCGGATCGGAACGGTTCACCCGCTGGGTAGCGCGAGTCCCACTGAAATTCGCGCCGAACGTTCTGGAACCGTGGTCATGCTCCGTCGCCAACGCTCTGTCCGCAATGGCGATGCATTGTGCACCCTCGCTCCGATCTGAAGCGAACTCTCGAGGAGCGCCGACACCCTTTCTCATGCGAGGAGTCCGCCATCGACCAACCAGGTAGTGCCGGTGACAAAGCGGGCCTGATCAGAACAAAGGAAGGCCACGACCTGGGCGACATCGCTGGGCACTCCGGGGCCGAGCGGCGTCTGGTTGGCTACGTCGGAGACCACCCCACGACGACTCATCTCGAGGATCAGGCTCTCCGATGTATCCACCCGGATATCACCTGGCGCCACCGCCACCACACGAATGCCATCCGCTGCGAGTTCTTTCCCCATAGACTGCGCCAAGGATGAAACCGCTGCTTTGGCTGCGGCGTAAAGCATGGCGCCACGCTGTGGGCGAATCGCATTGATCGAAGAGATATGGATGATCACCCCGCGTTTCTGCGCGCGCATGTGTCGTGCGGCGGCCTGAGAACAGAAAAGAACCCCGCCGAGATTCACGCCCACCAAACGCTGGAACGATGCAGCGTCGAGAGCTTCCAACGACGCCATGGCCGGGGCACCGACCAGCGCTGCGTTGTTCACCAACACATCGAGCCCACCCCAGACGGCTGCAGCCTCATCGATGAATCGGGTGCACTGCGCCGGGTCTCCCACGTCGACGGTCAAGGCACGGACGCGATCTCCATATTTCTCCAATAAGGGTTTGGCCACGGACACATCCGGCTGACCAACGACCACGCGCCCGCCTTGCGCTATCAACGCTTCGGAAATGGCGCGACCGATATTCGTCGCGCCCCCGGTTACCACCGCACGCAAGGAGCTCATGACGACTCCACCACCCAGAGTGAATTCTGAGCCGCCACGCGACGGACATCGGAATAATGATGAACGGATACGCCGTGCCCCTCGAGCGGTGTAGGTTGGCTGACGATAAACTCAGCCCAGTCGCCACCGAGGTGCGCGACGTACGCCAAATAGAGGTGTTCGATCATTTTCTTAGACGAATCTGCCGAGGGATCAAAAAACAACACGGGACCAGTATCGACCTGGTAGTAGCGGTGACGCTCGCTGAAATTGACGGTTTTGACCGGATACTCCACTGTGACCTCAAATCCCGCAATGGAAAAGCAAGTGCGAGAAATGACCTTCTCCACATCCGAAAGCACCTCAATGATCTCGTGAATATCGGTCAACTGACGGGCTCGGCGGTGCCTTAGCGCCAACGCGTGCGTGTCAAAAGCGAGCGCGGGATCGATGCGCTGCCGCTCGGGCTGAGGGCCCAGACAGGGCGGAAACAACATCACCCCTTTGTCCACCTTGTCCCACCGCTTGATCACCAGAAAATCATCCGCACTGCTCACCGCACACATGTCCGCGTTCGGTCGCATCCAGACATCTCGCTCAACAAAGACTTGCTCGGTCTTACAGGACGTGCCCAAACCAAATACCGACTCCGTTCCCTGCTGACGCACCGTTACCACGCACTCCACGGGCATCCGTACATTGTTAAGCGAAGTCGGCGGAGGTTGAGAAACCGTTAGCATCGGCTTCTTGGTGGTATCGCTCCGCCAACGGATGTAGGAGCGAGTAAAATCGCAGACCTGCGTGGTGTGCTCGGGTGAAGCCATAATAATAACGCGGTGAAAACAAAGCGCCTGACCTACCGCAATTTCTCAAGACTGGATAACTGGTCCGTTCTTTTGCCCACTTGACCAAGATTCCCGTTGAGTCGCAGAGGCTTCACGCTGCCATCCTGTTTCGCGTGAAGTCTCCGCCATCGTTTTTTCAGCCAACGCTTCCCACCTCAGGGCTGGGCGGCGTAGGTGTCGATAAACTGCCGGCATTCGTCCGTCAGCGGATAACCGAGAAAACTCGCCTGCGAAGAGAAAAGCCCGCGCTTGACCATGTAGNNACCGCCGTAGATTCCAAAGAGGACGCGCTTCATTTCTTCATCCACCGCCTTGGCTTCCTCCAGACGACCGGCCTGAAACAATGCCACGATCTGCTGCAGAAAACGAGGCGTGGCCGCAGCTCCTCCAAACATGAATCCATCGTAACCTGCGGTGAGATAATCAAGCGCACGAAACTCATCCCCGTTGAACAACCGCAGCTCCGGTTTCTTCTCCCGCGCCGCCAAGGCCTTGGCCCGTCGTTCGGGCGAGCCCGAGCTGTCTTTGACCAGCTTAACCTGGGGCAACAGGTAGAGCTCGGTCAGGCGATCTTCGGGAATAACAATGGGCCGATGCCGTCCCAGGTCATAGATTCCGACCGGCAGGGGACTCGCCGCTGCCGCCTCGGCGAACAAAGCAGTGATCCGCTCGGGCGTTGCATTCAGAAAGGTCGCGGGCGCCGCAATGATTCCGTACTGAGCTCCGGCCTCAGCCATCCGCTCGATATTGTCCAATATACGCGGGACCGAGTTGTCCGAAACCTGCGCGGCGATCTCCAGTTTTCCCTCAGCCGCAGCCACGGCCGCGCGAATCAGACGCGTACGCTCCTTGTCTTGAAGCCAGGGGCCTTCGCCACAGGTTCCGGCCAAAAAAACTCCGCGGACTCCGCCAGCAATGGCGTCACGGATCAATTTTTCGACCGAAGGTACATCCACCTTCAAATCAGCTGTCAGCGGCGTGGGCGTAGCCGACCAAACATGCACGGCAGGCAATGGTTTCATCATTTGCAAAAAAGCCAGCGAGCGCGGGTAAAAACTAGCTTTATTTACTGGTAAACATTTATGAGCAGCTCCTCGACTCCCTTCGATCTTCCCAAGCGGTTCTCGCTCTCCGCCCAGGCTGCCGCCTCTATTCGTAAAGCCATCCATGACGGCACCTGGGAGGAATACTTACCGAGTGAACGGCGCTTGTGTGAGCTGTTTCAAATCAGTCGCCCCACGATTCGAACCGCTCTCCACCTCCTCGCTCGAGAAGGACTTATCGAAATTCGTCAGGGGCGACGCAATCGGCTCCTCACCAGTCCCCGGGAAACCTCGCACCGCCAGAACCGCCTGGTCGGTTTGGTCACTCCTGAACCCTTTGCCCACGTTTCACCGACCGCCTATCAAGGAATCAGCGAAATGCGCGCGCATCTGGCGGAACATGGTTTCGCTACCGAGATCCTGGTCTGCCCTCCTCGCAGCGCTCGAGCTCAACGGAGGAAAATGGAAGAGTTCGTGCGCCAGAATAGAGTCTTCTAANNCAAAGCTGGTTTTCCGAACATGCCGTTCCCGCACTGGTCCTGGGATCCTGTCATCCAGAAATAAAACTGCCATCGCTGGATGTCGATTACCGCTCGGTCTGCCGTCACGCCGCCGGGATTTTCTTCGGAAAGGGCCATCGCACGATCGCCTTGGTGGTTCCTCATTCAGGAGTGGCGGG
>DKKJ01000299.1:0-2523 GCA_002455175.1 Opitutaceae bacterium UBA6669 | reverse complement strand
TTTACCTTTTGAAACGTGGCTTGAGCGTGCCCGACACCGTCTCACTGATGGCTCGCGACTATGACCACATCTTCGACACCGTCAGCCCGCCGATCGCCCACTACGCGTTTGAAGAGGGTGGTTTCGCGCACCGGCTCTCTCGTCTGATGCTGCAGATGGTCAGTCAGGGCTACCTTTCATCGGAACCCAATCTGCTTTTCCCTAAATACGTCGCCGGGGGCACGGTGAAAACAATCAGCTAAGCCAGTTCCTTCCCATGAATTTCCACCTTATCGACTGGCTGGTACTGGGTGCCTACCTCCTTACGCTGGTCGTCATCGGTGCTTACTTCTCCAAGAAGCAGCACAGCACCGAAGAGTACTTTCNNTGATCATCACGAGCATCACGATCATCGGCACGGCGACCAGCGCGATCAGCTTCCTGGGGGTCCCTGGTTTTGTGGTCGGAAACGACTGGTCCATCCTCGCTTCTGCGCTGGCGGGTATCCCTGCGTCCTTGCTGGTCGCTCGATGGTTTGTCCCGTTGTTCTACGACCTCCGCCTGACTTCGGTTTATGACTACCTCGCGCGACGCTTCGATCGGCGCGTCGCGTTTCTCAACAGTGTGCTTTTCGTCCTTATGCGAGGCATGCTCGCCGGCGTTGCCATCTACGCGCCGTCCATGGCCTTATCGGTAGTAACAGGGTGGAACCTCGAAGCGTGCATCGTCCTCAGTGCGGCCATGACCATTCTCTACACCGCAGGCGGCGGTGCGAGCGCGGTGGTTTGGACCAAGATGCTGCAAGCGACCCTCCTATTCGGAGGTGCGCTTTTCATTACAATCTATCTCGCTTCCACCTTGCCCGGCTCGCCCATTGACTGGTTGGCACAACTGCAGGCCGATCGAAAATTCAACCTCTTCGATTTCAGTTTCTCGCTCACGCACATCACGTTTTGGGGCTCAGCCATCGGCGGACTGTTCTACGGAGTCGCCTTCTACGGAATCGATCAGGTGCTGGTGCAACGCTACCTTTCCGCTAACTCCACTGCCGAGGCGAAGCGGTCACTCGTGCTCAACGCCTTCTACTCTCTGCCCTCCCTGCTCCTGCTTTTTACGCTCGGCAGCATCCTTTACCTCTTTATCCAAACGCGGGCGTCTGAAATTCCGTCCACCTTAAGCGGAGATCAGTACTTGCCCTACGTCATCGTACGCTACCTGCCGTGGGGCATGCCGGGCCTGATGGTGGCAGCGATCTACGCTGCCGCGATGAGCACGCTGAACGCGGTGCTCAGTTCTCTCACCACCATCACCGTCAACGATTTCATCAAGCCTAGCCTGCGCCGTCCGCGGAGCGAAGGTGACTACCTAAAAATGGCCCGCTGGGTGACCATTGGTTGGGGCACGTTGAGCATTCTCACGGCCCTGGGCGCTCAGCACCTCGACAGCCAGGTCACGATCGCCGCCGTCAAAGCCGCCAGTCTTTTCATGGGTGAAATGCTCGGGGTTTTTCTCCTCGGTATGCTGACCGTGCGTATTCGCGCTGCCTCTGTGCTGCGAGCCTGCTGGGTGGGCTTGATCCTTTCATTTGTGGCCGGATTTGCGTCACCGCTCGACGCCCTCTGGCTCGCCGCGTTCGGCACTCTGAGCACGCTCGCTTGGGGCGGAATCGAAGCTTGGATCAGCCCGGCCACACCTGCCGAACAAGCCGCCAAGAAGCCCTTCACCTGGGCCGGACACCGGGCCGCCCGATCAGGCATGCCGGAATCTGTTTCCCTGCCGTAGGCTGCAAACCCTGCGCGTAGTCGAAAAACGATCTTCAAGGACCGACATCGCACCGCTTGACGGGTCGGAAAGACAATGCATTTTCAATGCATGCCCTACACTACTCTCACCGTACGGCAGGATGTGGCGAAGCGCTTACGCGGGAGCCGACAATCCGGGGAAAGCTACAGCGATGTGATTAGCCGTCTCCTCGATAACCAGCCTGCGAAAACGGTCGGCGACTGGCTAAATTCCCTGGAGCCATTGGAAGGCAGAACCCTTTTCTCTCCCGAGGAACGTACGCGGCTCGTGCAAGATCAACGGTCTCCACGCGCATCTCTCGCACGACGCAAAGCCCGTGCTACTGCTTGATACCAGTCTCTCAATTGGTCTCGAACGAGAACTAGCTGATCGGAGAGTAGGTCCAGTGCGTACCTATTTAGGTCGCCGTAAGAGTGAAGACTTAGCCTGTAGCGTGGTCACGGTCGGTGAGCTGGCTTCTGGGCTTCTGAAACTGCAACGCGCGTCCTACTCCTCATCTTCGGAAAATCCCCCTCTCAGAAGCATTGGCCTACCGGGCCGGAGATTTGGACAAGCAATTGATGCAGGTCGGATCTCGCTTAGGCGAAAATGACAACTGGATTGCGGCCACAGCTCTCCATTACTCAGCGACCCTGCTTTACCTTGACGGCGATTTTGACCGGATACCCGGATTGAAGCGAGCTAAGCTGAATTGATCGACCACCCCAAGCAACGCTATCAGGCAGAGTGTCCTCGAGAACA
>DKKJ01000297.1 GCA_002455175.1 Opitutaceae bacterium UBA6669 | reverse complement strand
CGGGATAATCTCCACTACCCCCATCGCTCGTCCGTTGAGAATCCCCACGGTGACCTCTCTGCCGACAATTCGCCGTTCCACGATCCACTCCCCCGAGGAAATTTCTGCCAACTTGGCCTCCATCGCCACGAGGTTCTCACAGATCGCCAACCCAACACTACTTCCCGAGGCTCGAGGTTTAAACACCACTTGATGCCCGAGTTTCGCGACAATCTCCGCCCGTGTCGGCTTGGCTCCCGCACTGAACGAAATGCCTGGCGCCACCGCGACACCCGCCGCACTCACGACCTGCTTCGTTCTCTCCTTATCAAAGGTCAACGCACTGGCCGCAGCGTCGCTGCCCGCGTACTGCAGCCCTGCTTGCTCCAGTAAGTGTTGCATCCCGCCATCTTCACCGAATGTCCCGTGCAAGGTCGAAAAAATCACCTCTCTGGACGGGTCCAATCCTGGGGGTAACGCATCGGCATCAACCACCACTCGGCGCGTAGGAAACGTCCGAGATAGGGCAATGGCGCAGGGCATACCCGAGCCCAACGAAACCTCTCGTTCCGAAGATGTGCCGCCACAAAGTACAACTAGGGTGGGAGTGATCATTGCCAAAAAAGAGCTCTCAAAGCGATCAGCCGAATCGGAGTTCTACCAGGGTGCCCCGCGAGAGGCGTCGGAGCGTGGGTAAAATCTAGGTTAAAGCTAACGCAGTTCATAGGACGTCTTTCCATTCCTGCCCGTAAAGGAGTACTTCAGGCTCCAAGGTCACTCCGCTGGCCTCTTGGACTCGCGCGCGCACATGCCGGACCAGTGCGATAACATCCGCACTGGTCGCATGACCGCGGTTGACGATGAAATTCGCGTGTACGAGCGATACTTCCGCATCTCCCCGCCGCTCCCCTTTGAGGCCCGCCGCATCGATCAACCGCCCGGCTGAATCGCCCGGAGGGTTCTTGAAAATACAACCAGCACTCGGATCACGCGGTTGGGACTTCTGTCGCTTATCCCGATAAGTATCTATCTGTCGTTTGATCTGCTCCGACTCTGCCGCAGATGCCGGCTTCAATAGCGCTCCCAACGCAATCGCTTCATCAAGCTCCAAGCAATGTCGGTACTCGACGTGCAACTGGGCCTTGGGCCACGTGAAAACTTGTCCTCCCCGTGTCATCACTTGGATTTCCTCAACCACATCAAACATCCACCCACCCATGGCTCCGGCGTTCATGCGTAAAGCGCCGCCGACATTTCCTGGAATGCCTTCCAGGAACTCAAAGCCCACCAATCCCGCCTTTGCGGCCAAACCGCAAAGATTTTTCAGACGTAATCCAGCTCCCACCCAAATTTTGCCTTCCGGTCTGAGCTCGAACATTTGCCACTGCTGATGACTCAGGCTGATCACCAATCCTTCAACCCCAGCATCTGGCACCAACAGATTGGACCCGCGTCCTAAAACGTGAAGTGGGATGGCCTGCTGGTGCGCATAAGCGACTGCCTTTCGCAAATCATCGAGACTCGATGGTTCGCAAAGAATGCGGGCAGCACCCCCGACGCGTAATGTGGTTCGGCCTGCCAGCGATTCCTCTCGAATCACTTTAGAGGCAGGTGACAGGTTCGCTCGCAATCGTTCCGCTGTTTCATCCCAGCGCGCAGAGTCACTCTGGCTCTGGCGATAGGCGCTCAACCAAACTCATGCCTCTCGATCAATGTCACCCGCACCTACGAAAGCGACGAGATCACCACGACGGATGTCCTGCGCAAAGGCGCGATGAAACCCGCTCTTGTCTCCGGGAAAGTAGGTGACTGCGAGCTGAGGTGCGACACGCTTAAGCTCGGCATAAAGGTCCGCCGTTGTTCCCCCTGATAGAGCCGACTCACCCGCGCCATACACGTCCAAGAGATGAACCGAATCGGCGAGCGCCAACGAAGCAGCGAACTCTGTCTTGAACTGCGCGGTCCGACTAAAGCGATGGGGTTGAAAGGCGACCACGAGTCGACTTGGAGCGGCTTCGTTTTGTCTACGTTGCCGAAGGCTCTCCAGCAAAGCCCGAATCTCTGCTGGGTGATGCGCATAGTCCTCAAGCGCCGTCACGTGGGAATCGCTGAGGAGTACCGTCTGGCGTCGGCGCACTCCGGGATACGAAGCTAAAACGTCTTCCTTAAGCTCCACTCCCATCAGCTGCGCCGCGGCCAACGCTGCTGTCGCATTCGCTACATTAAACTCCCCGTGCGCGCGCACAGATGCCTGGCTCAAGTGAAAGCGACCTCCCAGGGTCATCAGTGTGCTCTCGGGCGTCACGCGCTGGGTCATTCCTTGAAAATCCCCGGAGCGCCCAAACCTTTCCACGGGCAGACCTGTGGCGACTCGTTGCGACAAGGCACAGGTATCACGAATGAGAACTTTTTCGCGGGTACGGGCAAAAAGCGCACGAAACGTCGCCTCCAAATCTCCCTGCTGCCGATAGTGATCCGGGTGATCCCAATCCAGATTCACCGCTACCGTCAGGCTGGGTGCGAAACGCTCAATGGTGCCATCGCTTTCATCGACCTCTGCCACGACCCAGCCATTGGAGCCAACTCTGGCCGGTGCCCAACTCTCTTCGGCAAATAGTCCGCCTAAAATGTATCCTGCTGGGAAATTCAGCTTCCGGAGGATCGTCGCCAACATCGCTGTCGTGGTCGTCTTTCCGTGGGACCCACAGATAGCGACGAAACGTTTTCCACGCGTCACTTCAGCCAACACTTCACCTCTGCGAAACTGAGGAATACTCCGCTCACGCGCTTTCTTCGCCGCAGGATGAAGGGGCGAAATCGCCGATGAACTCACCAAAAGCTCACACGCTTCCGGCACCGCTCCGGGAAGAGTCAGCATTACTCCCGCGCGTTCGAGTTGCAGACGCATCTCGTCGGTGAGCGCATCATCCTCCCCCGTTACGCGAAAACCGACCTGGCTNNGAGAGCAGTGATAGCTCGATCGAAAAGTCGTGGAAGGGGTTCGCGCCTCATGCCAAACCTGCATTGCTTGAAAACACGGCGCCGCCCTTCCCACCCGAACGGGCAATGCCTTCAAGGTCATTGACCATGTAATCGAGGGGATCGATGCGATTTAAACGCTGTAGATTCTCACGAAATGGCGTGAGAGAAGTCGGCTGGGCAAACAGAGCCAAAACGCGCTCACCCAAGGACGACAGGTCTTCCTGGTCAATAACCTCACCACAACCCTGTCGAGCGAAATACTCGGCATTCGCTGCCTGATGATTGTCAGCGGCCTGTGGATACGGAATAAGCAGCGCGGGCGCCTGCGATCGGATCAGCTCCGCGAGTGTCCCGGCTCCCGCACGGGAAACCACCAAGTCCGCCGCCGAGAGCAGAGTCGACATACGGTCGCAGAAGGGAGCGAAGACCGCCTTCACCTCTTTGCCTCCACGTGCCTTGAGCTCCATCTCCTCCGCCGCTCCTTTACCCATCCCTGTCACACAGTAAACCTGTATCCCCGCTGCTGCGAGCCCGGGCAATTCCCGACGCGCCCAGTCATTGAGGGGCGTTGCTCCCTGACTTCCTCCCAACACGGCCACTACAGGTACATTCGGCTTGAGACCCAATGTAAGCCTCGCCTGCTCGACCGGCTCGCGCTGGAATTCACGACGCACCGGCAGCCCAACTTCACGCAGGATGTCAGCTCCCACCGAAGAGAGGGCGACGCCTGCAGGCAGAGTAACACGACGCGCAAAACGGCTCAAAACCCGGGNNGACCCGGCACACGGTTGGCCTCATGCAATACCACCGGAACCCCGAGGAGGGCGCCTGAAGCGATAAACGCCGCAGAGGTGAAGCCGCCAAAACCAACCACCACATCGGGGCGAAATCGCCGCAACAAACGAAGACTGACCAACAACCCTCGCGACTGATGCCAGAAAAAGCGGACCGCCTCCACCGGATGCGCAGAAAAACCCACGCCGGGAAGACGCTCGAATTCAAGGTGTGGATATANNACCAGCCGTGAATCCACCTTCTTCTGGCTGATCAGCAAGCGGACGGAATGCCCCCGGTCCTTCAACCGCTCGGCCAGGGCGATCCCCGGAGACAGGTGACCCCCTGTTCCTCCACAAGAAATTAAAAAGCGACTCACGAAGTGACCTCCTCAAACCCCCGCGTTCCCCGTGCCCATTGCGGCTTCGTCCAAGTTCGCTGGGTGTTAACTACGATTCCCACTAGAAGTCCCATGAGCAATAGGTTCGACAATCCCGCGCTGATAAACGGGAGCGACATGCCTTTGGTCGGAAACAACCCAGTAACCACCCCCAGGTTGACGATGGCCTGGAGGCTGATGAGCAAGAGCGCTCCCGCCACCAGAAGGTACTGAAAAAGATTGGGCGCTCTACGCAGGTGGACGAGTCCAGCGATGAACAAAATCAGAAACACCGCGACCACACCAAGCGTGAACCAAAGTCCGAGTTCCTCTCCCACCACTGCGAACACAAAATCCGTATGCGCCTCAGGTAAAAAATTCATTTGCTGTCTACCCTGCCCCAAGCCCGCTCCCTCGGTTCCTCCTACTGCAAACGCGGCCAGCGATTGATAAAGCTGATACGTCCCCCCCTGCTTATTGCCCTCTACGTCAAGAAACGCAGTGAACCGCCGCAAACGGTTGGGATTGTGCATCACCATTACCGCAAAACCAACGACTGCCGCCATGACCGTANNATAGGGAGCATGTAGAGCCAGCGCGCTCCCGCTAAGAACATCATGATCAAACCCACCGCCATCGTCAGTGCCGCCGTTCCAAAATCAGGCTCTAGCAAAATCAGCCCTGCAAACGTGGAAACAATTCCCAAAGGAATCAGGTATC
This sequence comes from Opitutaceae bacterium UBA6669, assembly GCA_002455175.1. Lineage (GTDB taxonomy): Bacteria > Verrucomicrobiota > Verrucomicrobiia > Opitutales > Opitutaceae > UBA6669. The sequence goes on along the minus strand of DKKJ01000297.1, from coordinate 16,473 downwards.
CTCGGCGCAATTCTGAAATCCGCGTTTGGTTGGAAGCAAGATAGTGCGAAAGGCAAATGACCATTGCCAACTTGGCGAACTCCGAAACTTGAAAGCGGAAGCTTCCGATCCCCAGCCAGCGGCGACTCCCTTTGACGGCAATGCCCAGACCTGGAATCAAAACAAGAATCAGCGCCAAAATAGCTGCACCACCAATCACCCAAATATACCGTCGTCCGAGTTCGAGATCGACGCGACTAACAGTGTAACAAAGCACCGCGGCCACCACGACCCCAATCAATTGCTTGTTGAGGTAGTAAAACGGCCCCTGTTTGAAGGAGGCACTCGCGCTGAAAAGAACGGTGATCCCCAAAAAGGTCAGCGCAATGGCACAGACCACAATCAATGAGGCCGGATTGAGCACCAAATGACTGCGGCTAGGTTCAGGGACCAATGCGCGATTCGACATGGACGCGTCGTTTCGAAAAAGAGGATTTAGTGTCGCCGAAATCAGTCGAACCGCGGAGCATCACCACCGGGGTTCGCGGGAGCGCGATTGGGATCTTCAATCCGGATCACCGGCACATCCGTATTCGGACGAGCACTCGTCTCGGTATCCACCGGAGTGAGCGGCGAGGCAGCTTCCGGCGGGGGAAGGGTCGGCGTAGGCGTCGGTGCTGGCGAGGTTTGCACGGGAGAACTCGTTTGGGGAGGACGTGACTTCGCACTTCCGCCCGCCGGGATCATGAGTTCGCGACCGGGCTGCAACTTACGTGGATCTGCAATTCCATTTAGCGTGCTCAACTCGCCTGCCGAGACCCCATACATGCGAGCAATCGCTCCCAGGGTCTCTCCTGCCTTGACCGTATGCTTCGTAGAACCGGCGGCTCTGGACGCAGCGGGGGCTGGAGTGGCCTTCGGCGCTGGCGCGGGCTCCATCGAAGAAACAGAACCTTCCGGAAGCATCAAAACCTTCCCCGGCCGGAGTGAATCGCTCGTCAAACCATTCATTCGCTTCAACGTATTCACGGTCGTTCCGTGCTGGCGGGCGATCTCGCCCAGGGTCTCTCCGCCTTTGACGACATGCGTAGGTCCGGTCGTCTCTGAATTTGTCTCACCCGAACGAGCAGAAGCGACCGCTGCGGTTGCACCCGAAGGAATCGAGAGCTTTTGCCCGAGTTGCAGCGGAGTGCTCGTCTTGAGGTTATTGGCTTTAGCCAAGTCACTGACCGTGACCCCATTCTTTTTCGCTACAGTCCAAAGACTATCACCCTTCACCACCACATAGCTCCTGGCGGAAGCCGGTGTATCCACAACTTCCCCACTCGGATCGGCGNNAGGTCGGATCGGCGAGATCGTTCGACCCGCCCGAAGGACGGGTCGGGCTAAAACGCACGTTTGCTGCCGGAGCATAGGAAATCCCTGTGTCCACAGCGACAGGCGCACCTGATCCTGCCGCAGGCAGCGGCTCTGTTCCAAGCTGGGCGGTCGATTCCTGAGAATCTCCCGAAGTCGCAGTTGGCGATGTTTTGCCCGTGGAGCGGCACCCCGGAACGGCAAAGATCACGAGAAAAACCGCGAGATGGACAGCAACGACCGCACCAAAAATGTGCAGGATTTTCATGGAAAAAAGATAATTGGGATTAAATGAGGAAGCTACCCTAAAAAGGACAGTTATTCACAGGTTGCTCACAAGGCGTTCAAATTGGGCTCCACGGTCATCATAACCGCGAAATTGATCGAGACTTGCAAAGCCAGGACTCAGCAAAACATTATCTCCATCAACAGCTTGAGATATTATTCCTGACACGCACTTATCCAAGGTACCTGCGAGGGTATAGGGTACGTTTTGCTGTTGGAATGCCTCCGCGAGGATGCTCGCTGTCTCTCCAAGGAGAAAGGCATGTTTGACCTTCGGGGAGATGCGTTCGGCAAAACCTCGAATATCGCCCCCCTTGGCCTTCCCGCCCGCGATAAGCAGTACAGGACTCCGAAACTGCGCCAACGCTGCTTCTACGGCATGAAAATTCGTTGCTTTCGAGTCGTTCCACCAGCTTACACCCCGACGTTGCCCAATGCAGGCTAGNNAAGCATGCTCTCGCGCAGTCCCGCCGCTCGCCACCACGCTGCCGCCATCAGAAAGTTTTCACGTTGCGGGTACTCTTGGAAAACGGTCTGACGCAGCAAAACGTCCCCGCCTTGACCTTCCGTCGGCACGCATGCGTCGGGTGGCAGGGTCTGCCCTAACTTCTCCGCCCACTGCTGCACACTCGATCCGGCAAACACCTGGCCTCCGACCGTACGCTCAAACAAACGCCACTTCGCCATGAAATACGATTCCAGGTTTCCATGTCGCTCCAAGTGATCCTCGGCAAAATTGGTCCAGAGCGCGGCATCCGCCCGGAAGTGCTGGAAGGTCTCCGATTGGAAGGAGCTGACTTCACAGAGCGCCACGGAATCGGGCGCTCCACCACCTCGTTCAGCGACGAGGCGGGAGAACGGATAACCGACGTTCCCAGTGGCGGCCGNNCAAGGCATGGGTCAAAAATTCCGTGAGCGTTGTTTTTCCATTGGTACCCGTGATCGCTACGACGGAACCTCGCCAAAAGAGGGACGCGAAATCGACTTCCCCCAAACAAATCAGCCCCGCTCCACGCGCCAGAACCAACCAGCTGTGATCCGGGCGAAAGCCGGGAGAAAAGACTACAAGTCTGTGTGCAGCGACATCAGTAGCACTAAAGTGACGAAGGGGAGCTGTGTCGGCTGCTCCCGGCTCGTTTCCGGGCAACGCTTTTTGATCATAGACCACCCCGCGTGCTCCCGCAGCCTCCAGGAGTTTTACCACCGAATTGCCACTGAGGCCTCCACCGAAGACCGCGACGGGCGAGGCAAGCAAGGGAATGAGAAAGGGCGGGGGGACTAACATGATAAGGTCCTCAACGCAGCTTTAGGGTTCCCAAGCCCACGAGGGCACAAAGTAGAGAAACAATCCAGAAACGCAGAACCACCTTCGTTTCTGGCCAACCCTTTTTCTGAAAGTGATGATGCAACGGTGCCATGAGAAAGAACCGCTTGCCCTGGCCTGTAGGACTGCTGCGTTTCGTCGCTTTGAAGACGCTCACTTGAATGATCACCGACACCGCTTCGGCTACAAAAACACCTCCAACGATTATTAGCGTTAGAGGCTGCTGGACCATAAAAGCCACCATGCCAATCAGTCCGCCCAAGGCGAGCGAACCGGTGTCGCCCATAAAAAGTTCGGCGGGATGAGAATTATACCAAAGGAAAGCCATGCCCGCGCCTACCAACGCTCCGCAAACGATAGCCAGTTCGCCAGTTCCCGGTACAAAGCTGATCAAAAGATACTCGGCAATTCTCGCGTTGCCGGCCGCGTAGGCCATAATCCCATACACGAGCGCAACGGTGATAGTGCATCCGATCGCTAGTCCATCCAAGCCGTCGGTCAAGTTGATGGCATTGGAAAATCCGACCACCCAAAAAAACATGAAGACAAAAAGAACGGCCACGGGCACCCCGACAAACACCGGATACTTTACGAAAGGTACCCAAAGCTCGCGAATTTTCTCTCCACTCAGGGGATGAAAAACAAGAACGGCCAAGGCGATCGCCGTCACGAGTGTTTGCCACATGATCTTCTCTTTTGAGGAGATGCCATCACGGTTCTTTCGCACCACTTTCAAGTAGTCGTCACGAAAACCAACCGCAGTGAGCGCAGCATAAACGAATAGCGCCACCAGAACCCACACGTTCGGAGTCGCACAGAGCAGGGTGCTAACAAACACGGAGATGAAGATCATCAACCCTCCCATCGTAGGTGTGTTCTTCTTATCGAAACGCTGCGCCAATTCTCCTACCCGATCATCATCATAGTTCTGTCCGAACTTGAGGCGTTTCAATCGGCGAATAAGCCAGGGGCCAATGACAAATCCGATGANNGCAACGTGATAAACCGCAGCAACCGCAGCGGTCCAAACACAGACTCATACTCAGCAAGATAACTCAGCATCGATTTGCTCTTAGTGTTCCTTCGCCGCGATCACGCGTTCGAGCGCATGTCGCCGACTGCCCTTGATGAAAATGGATCCCTGGAAGGCGGAAACATCTGACACAATCGCGTCAGCCGACGGCGCTACCACGACTTGATCATCGCGGCCTCCTTCCTCTATCGCGCCTTGGCGCAAAGCCTCGGCTTCCGCGCCAATCACATAACACACNNCCCGTCCTCAAATGTAGCATCTTTCCCAGAGCGCGGTGATAGTGTGCGGAATCATGGCCGAGTTCCTCCATCCCCCCAAGAACGAAAAGTCTCCGTTCGGTGGGTGGAGCAATCTGATAGAAATTAGCTAGGGCATCCGCCATGGAAGCCGGGTTCGCATTGTAGCAATCCAGATAGATTAAGCGGCCGTTTTCGTGCCGAATTTCCCCGCGCATTTCCGCCGGCATCCAGGTGTCAAGCCGAAGCTGAATCCGATCCGGTTTCACTCCAAGATGAAGCGCTGCGCAAATGGCCAGCGTCGCATTATGTGCCATCCCGTCGGATACATGCTGAAGCGTAAAGACCATCGGTGGAGGCGGACCGTAGGCGATCGAAAGCGCTGTCCGATCACCACGTCGGGATATCGCGTAATAAACGGAATCTGTCGAAGGCACGGCCGGTCGAATCACCTCAGCTGGCTCCACCACCATAGTCTTGCTGCGAAGCGTTCGGAACGCCTGGTAGTCGAGACTCTTCTTACCAAAGATCGCAAGTTTCGCCGCCTGAGGTAACACCGCCTTTTCTCGCGCTACGTTCTCCAGCGTTCCCAGGGCTTCAAGATGCGCGGGGGCGACCAAGGTAACAATGGCAATGTCGGGCTCGATCATACGAGCCAACGGCGCCATCTCACCCGACTCACTGATCCCCGCCTCGATCACGGCAAAACGATGCTTTTGCGGATCTATCCTCGTCAGGGTCAAAGGAACACCCAGATGGTTATTCAGGTTACCTTCAGTCCACAAAACGGAAGGCTCACCACCCAAAAGCGTAGCTAACAGATTTTTCGTTGAGGTCTTTCCCGCACTGCCCGTGACACCGATAACCGATCCGGTGAAACGACGGCGGTGCTCGCGAGCAATCGTCTGAAAAGCCGTCAATGTATCCGCAACCTGGAGCTGCGGCAGGTCAACCTTCTCGTCGATTGCGGAAACCAATGCAGCGGCTGCTCCAGCAGCCTGCGCCTCTTTGAGGTAATGGTGGCCGTCACGTTTTTCCGTGCGCAACGCGACAAAAACCTGTCCCGGCTGGATCTGCCGGGTGTCGTTGCCAAATCCGGTCAACGGCTCCGTGGGGACGCGCGACCACACTCCTTCGGTAGCATGAACCAGAAAATCGGGAGTGAAGGTGGGCATCGGGAGGAATTCAACGGAAACTCGAGGAAGATTCGCTCACTTCAGCGCCTTGATCCCGATCAGTTCACGCGTCACCTGACGGTCATCGAAAGGAATCACGGTATCGGCGAACTCCTGATAACTCTCATGGCCTTTGCCCGCGATTAACAAACTGTCGCCGGGTTTGGCGATATCAAGGGCGAGGCTGATTGCTCGACGGCGATCTTCGATCCAAGCGATTTTTTCAGGGGCACTGACGCCACCTTTCATGTCATCGAAAATCTGGCTCAACGTTTCATTTCGAGGATTATCCGCGGTTACGAATGCAAAATCGGCGAACCCCTGGACGGCCTTCATCATGAGGGGACGTTTCGTACGATCTCGGTTTCCACCACAGCCAAACACCACCAAGAGCCGTCCGGGCGTAATCGTGCGAAGCATGCCCAAAGCATTGCGCAACGCATCATCGGTGTGAGCATAGTCGACAAGCACGTTGAAGGCCTGGCCTTCATCGATTCGCTCCATGCGGCCAGGTACGCCTTTGAATCCGCGGAGACGCGACAAAAAGTCTGCGGGATTACGCCCAAGCCCCCAAGCCGTGGCGATCGCTGCGAGCAGGTTACTCACATTATACCGACCAATCAACGCCGACTCCACTTGTGCGGTACCACCCGGCCACACCAAGCGAAACGTCGTACTGCGAAAATCGAGATTCACCGCCTCGGCTCGAACCGTCGCTTCGGGATTCTCCCCATAGGTTACCGTCCGGACTTTTGTTTTCGCTTCAGCCGCTAGTTTGACTCCATACGGATCATCGATGTTGATCACCGCCACCTTCGGCAGTGTTCCGCTCGTACCAAGGAACAGCCGGGACTTCACCTCGAAATAGGACTCGAGGGTTTTATGATAATCGAGGTGATCGCGAGTCAGGTTCGTAAAAACCGCCGCGCCAAATTGTAGTCCTAGGACACGCTTCTGATCGATCCCATNNTATCCATCACTGCCTGCCGACAGCCCGCATCGCGCATCTGGGCAAGCATGCCGAAAGTATCCAAGGACTCAGGCGTCGTCTTATACGAAGGTACGGTTCGACCACCCAAATCATAGCTGATGGTTCCTAATAACCCGACGCGCCGCTCTCCTTCCAGGAGATGCTTGATCAAATGGGTAACGGTAGTTTTCCCATTCGTTCCCGTCACTCCTACCACATCTAAGTCACGATCTGGGAACTTGAAGAAACGTTGTGACACCTGCGCCAAGGTCACGCGGGGATCGCTCACTTGAATGAAGGTCACCTTGGAGGGCGTGGTCGTTGGTATCTTGTGAGTAACTACTGCCACCGCTCCCCGATTGATGGCTTCGTCCACATAATGCGCGCCATCGGCACGCAACCCCGCCATGGCAAAAAACACCTGCCCGGGAACGACTCGCCTGCTATCCATGGCGAGCCCCGAAATCGGTCGATCGAGTGGACCGCGCACCGCTGACATTTCGATGTCAGCAAAAAGTTCGGAAAGTTTGGGTGCCATTTTGAAAACCCTGCCGGACAACGAAGCTGCCTGCCGCTGAGCCCGTCCCAACGTCGTGGGAGGACGTGTCTGAAAGGCCTGGATCAGTGCGTGATTGTAGGTGAGGTAGCCGATCATCGACGTCCTCCTTCCAAAGCAAGAAGAGGACGATCCACCTCGGAAACCGGTGTAATTCTTAAGTACTGTGCCAATTTTTCGCCTATACGTTTGAAGCTTGGAGCCGCCACGGCGCGCCCATACGCGAGTCCCGAAGGTGGTTTACCATCATCAACGATCACGGAGATCACCACCTCAGGACGGCTGGCTGGGAAAAAGCCAACAAAGGAGCCGATGTGATGCTGGGATGAATACCGGCCCCCGATGATTTTTTGCGTGGTGCCCGTTTTTCCAGCGACTTCGAAATGAGGAATGGCTGCTTCCGGTGCTGTACCTTCGTTTCGGAGAGTCACACGATGTAGCATCTTCGCGATCGTGCGTGCGGTCCCTGGCTCGACGACCCGGCGACGCACCGCCTTGACAAAGCTATAGATGGTCTCTCCTCGGGGATCGCGAATTTCTTTGATCACCTGTGGGCGAAGCAACTCTCCTCCACTCGCAATCACCCCCATCGCATAATGGATCTGCAAGGGTGTCGCGGCAATGCCATGGCCCATCGGGATACGGGTGATGTCCGTCCCTCTCCATTTGGAGTAGTTCGACAACATACCCGGCGTTTCCGGATACAAGGCCGGAAATCCGGTGTACTCTCCAAATCCGAAGGCTTTGATATAATCGTAGAACCGTTGCTCACCGAGGATCATGCCCAGTTGGGCGGCGCCCTTATTGGACGAGTGCGAGAGGATTTCGGATAAATTGAGACGCTCGGTGAAACGGTGTGATTCCGCCGGCATGATGAGTGACTTACCGCGGTAATCGAAACGCTCCANNCACCAAACCCTCGTTGAGAGCTCCTGCTGCAGCGACGATTTTGAAGGTCGATCCCGGCTCCAGCATGTCCGCAACCGCAATGTTGCGAAGGCGATTCAGCTCCTCTCCCGTCAGCGAACCATAGGTGTTCAGGTTGAAGGTAGGCGAATTAGCCATCGCCAGCACGAAGCCCGTATTGGCATCGCTAACGATGATCGTCGCCTTAAGTGGCCGAAAGTTCGCCATGATCTGCTCCAACTCTTCCTCAGCCATGTGCTGAACGAACGAATCGATAGAAAGCACCACGCTGTAACCGTGGCTAGCGGGCACCTCCCGCGTACGGAACTGCGGCAATTCCTGGCGCTTGCCATCTTTCTCTGACTCACGCCAACCATCCTGTCCGCGCAGATAGAAATCCGCCCATCGCTCCACGCCTTGGACGGCGATGTTTTCCTTGTTCACATAACCAATCACATGCGAAGCAAGTTCGTTGTTCGGGTAGTCCCGTACATAACTGCGCGGCGGTGCATACACACCTTTGATCCCCAAAGCGACGATCGCGTCATACGTGGGCTCATCCACAGAATCGCTCAGCTTGACCCAACGGATATCTCGCTCCTCTGACGTTTCACTTCCATCCGCAGAGACCTCCACGCTTTTCTTGGCAGGAAGGATCCGAGTCTTCGTCCGAAAGATGCGACTCATGTCCGCCAAGGGAAGTTTAAGCAATTGGGCCAACTCTGGCCAGCGCACCTCATCCTCCGGGCGCAGGACCTGGGGATCCACGCCAACTACAATCAAAGGACGCGACGTGGCCAAGACGTGCCCCCGTGCATCCAAAATATCTCCCCTCCGCGCAGTCTCTACCACAATTTGGCGACGAGCCTTTTCGACGTACGCCGTCAAGTGCTCGCGATCAATGACATGGAGATGCACCAAACGCACGCCCACGCCTCCGAACGCGGCGCAGATCACCGCGGCGAGGAGAACAATGCGATAATTGGAGGCAAAACCCCGAGCCATGTGGCGGTGCGTTTATTGATTGAGNNGGATTCATTGTAAAGTTCGCGATTGCGCAGAATCGAGAGGCGTCGCTCAGGTGAGCCCACAACACGCCGTACTTGGGATTCCGTGGGCGCCACCAATCCTAGACGCCACTCGGCATTCCGACGCGCCAAAGCTTCAAACGTCTCTTCACGCGCCACCTGGATGTGAGTATCAGCCAGTCTGCGTTCAAGATCGGCAATTTGGGTATCCAAACGTCGAGTGACATTGGCGGTCTCCGAAATCTGGTGACGCAGCCATACTGTCCCCAATCCGATTGATCCGCTGAAGCAGATCATCACGAGCGTGTAGACAAGGAGCTGATTGATAAAGGCGTGATTGTTCGAGGTGTTCATAGCACGAACTAAAGTTTCCTGATCGCCCGCAGTTTGGCGGAGCGACTACGAGGGNNGGGCGAGTTCCTGCTCTCCAGGAACGATTGGGCGACGCGTAAGCGGTTCCGCGACTTTTGTCCTGAGATCCTGGGGACGGTTATCATCAGCGCTCTCGGGCTGCCCGCACCAGCGCCGAAAAAGCTGCTTCACCGGGCGGTCTTCCAGTGAATGAAACGAGATCACGGCAAGAACGCCGCCTCGGGAAAGTCGTTCAAAAGCAGCGGGCAGAGCGCGATCTATGGCGCCTAACTCATCATTCACCGCAATCCGCACACCTTGGAAGGTACGCGTCGCCGGATGGATCTTGGAGCCAAACCGGTCTTTTGGCGGAATCGCTTCGGCGATGACTTCTGCCAAGGTCGTAGTGCGGGCAAGGCGACCCGTCCCTCGCGCCGCGAGCAGTGCACGCACCACCCGACGCCAGTGCAGTTCCTCGCCAAAGTCTCGGACCGCCCTGACCAACATCTCTTCGGTCGCTGTCTCCAACCAACGACTCGCAGGCACACCCTGCCGAGGATCCATACGCATGTCGGCAGGCGCATCATGGCGGAACGAAAACCCGCGTTCCGTTTCGTCAAGTTGGTAAGACGACACGCCCAAGTCGAAGAGCGCCCCATCAAAACCGCTCTCTTCGAGCTCGCTCAGGCGACCAAAGTCTTGGTCCAACAAACGAAGTTGATCAGGAAACCGTCCGGCCAGTTCATCCGCGCGCTCACGTGCCGCGGGGTCGCGATCGAATGCGACGATTTTTACCTCGGCTGCAGCTTCCAACAAAGCAGCACTGTGTCCCCCGCCTCCAAACGTGCAGTCGAGGTACTTGCCTCCCGCCCGGGGAGAAAGCAAGGCGACCACTTCGCCGAGAAGAACGGAAGTGTGACCGTGGGCCATGGTTATTTCCGCGCGGTCAGGCAGCTGGGCGAGCATGGGTGGGCCTCCCAGTAAAGAGCGCTGCCGCCGCCAAACTAGCGGCAGCACTGGCACCTTTTCGCAGACTCCCACGAGCAGGACTGCCTGCCGCAGAGTCGATCAGGGAAGCGTCCTGTACCAGGGTCGCATCATTGAAGTCACCTGCAGCCGCCCAAGAAAGCCGACGCAGTACGAGATTAGCGTGCAGCCGCGGCGAGACCGTCACAGCACGCGAACGCCGCGCTGCCGGCGAAGCGGTCAGGATCAAAAGCCGAGTGGCAGAAGGCGAGCGACGGGTGGCCATATTAGATTCCCATCCTCCGCATGATCTCAGCGGCGGTCTCGCTACTGGTACGTTGTTCCACCGAAGCCCAACGGTCCTGGCTGTAGATATTAAATTTGCTCAGCGTCCCGACTAAGACCGCGTTTTTGTCGATCCCTGCATGTTTCAGGAGCGATTCGGCAAGCATCACGCGCCCTTGCGAATCAAACGTCAGGCTTTGCGTCTGTGAAAAGAACTTGGCCGCGAAATCCTGACCCGGCCCGTCCGAAAGAGCGATTTGCGAGATTTTCGCATGTAGCTTCTCCACCTCCACCGGCGGCAACACTGCGATGTAACCGTCAGGATGCGGCGTTGCCAAGAAGGCGTCTCCATCCACGTGCGCAGCACGCCAGGCCGACGGAATCGTGACTCGATTCTTGTCGTCCAAAGCGTGCCTGAAGAGGCCCGTGTACGAAGGTTTTCCAGTTATGGCCATTAGTTAGCGCTGCATTTCGCCCTAAAACGCCCCATTTCAACCCACTTTTTGCCACCAGCGTCAACAACGGAGGGTCTCGTTTACCGGGTTTTTACCCACATGTTATTCACAATGCAGGGAGTGACGGTAAGTTACCGGAGTGGCAGATAGGGCTAGTTCCTCGTCAAAAACCAAAAACCGCCTACCATCAGACGCTTATGAACCACGGCCCATTAAGGCTGACGCAATCGCTTAATAATAAACTTAATATGTTTTAAATAAACATCTTAAGGGTTATGACATCAGGGTGCATTTAGCGCAGTAGTCCCATTTGCACCACCGAGAGTTCGGACCGGTTAATACCTATTGCGTCACGCGTTGGGTTAAGTGAGTCGGCTCCTCTCCCTGTCCGGGCATCGCCTCCGTGCCGATGTCACTGATTTGCCAAGCGGCTTTGGAATCCAGACGCTAGGGAATACCCTCTCTTATCACTTTGAGTATCTAAAAAATGGATGCACGATATCAGGGGTGATCTGGAAAAATTATCTCGCGACTTGGCGTGAAATTTGGCGTCAACGGAGCAATGCGCGCATGCGTTGATCGTCCGGCAGCAGGACAAATCTGAGATCCTTTCTGCCTGCGGGTGGAAGGCTGGGCCGTGTCTGATTTGCCCAGCCAGCCACTCACACGTGTCGTCGCACGCGAGGGCGATCGGACCGTGGGTCTGACCTGCCGTTGGTTCCGTCGACCTGATGTCACCCGCGCTCTCAACCTCCCCGACGACGCTCTATCAGGGTTCGCCCTCATGATAAATGGCCTCACGCCGACAACGGAGGCCGGCACGTCAGTCGCCCTGGACTTTTATCACCACGAAGAACGAGTCGGTATGCTTACGCTTCCCTTAGCATTTCGCCGTTCTCCAGCTGATAACCTCGATGACCCCGCCTCTGCGGCAGACACACCCGCGCACCTTGCATATCTTCGCGACGGCTCGCCTCCACCGTCGCTAGGAATAGATCGCGCTCTAGAACTCGTGCGTCTCCTTCAGCGGAGCATCCCTCCTCCAGCTCGTGTCGTGGAACTTCACTGCGGTGAGGGCTGGCTGGGACGTCGTCTGGCCGAAGCTGGCTTCACGTGGCACGGCTTGGNNGACCTCGCCTTGATCGCCGACTTTACCCTCGACCTGCTCGACCCACCCGCGCTTCTTTTCGAACTCCAGCGCATCGCTCCTTATGCTCTGGCCACCGTCTCGTCTATTACCAACCGTTCGCTGAATCGACAGGACTCAAGCGAGAAAACGTGTCTGATCAAAGATCGAGTCGAAGCAGCCCTTCGCCCCTTTTATTCACAGGTAGAAACCCTCCCCTTCGGTGAACCGGTAGATTCGTTTGCGAAATCCGATCGCTACACTCACCTGCTCACCCTCGCTTGTGGTAAATCTCCTCGCAAAACCTTTTCAACTCAGTGCGGTTCTTAGACCGGGCGTTGACTAAATTGCCTTTCCAGGAACTCCGATTCTTAGCATACGCAAAAAAGCGGCGTGATTAATTCACGCCGCCGGTGAGGCGAAAAAACAAAACGCCGTAGCCGACCTGACACGTCACATGACAGTCAGAAGCATCAGCGCCAGTATCCTTCGTAGAATCGATAACCGCCACTGGTGGGCTCAGACTTAGGGGCGACCCACGTCGCGCCGCTAAACGGCGGAATCTCCCAGTGACCTGCCATCCATTCGTAGCGCGAATTCTGCCAGGTCCAGTACCCGGGAACCCACACGTGCTGTGAAGAGGGGCGCGCCAAAACAACCTCCTGCTGCAATACCGGCGGAGCCTGGTTTACCACCACGGTTTGTTGACGCGTGATGCCATCTGCTGTGGTCGTGGTAGTCGTTGTCGCCGTAGGAACGGCCACGGCACTCGTGTTGGGAACGGTGGTAACCGTCGTAGGTTGAACGGCCGTACCATTCACCGTGGAGACGGGGGGCGGAGGCGGTGGAGCCGAGAGCACGTGGGATTGGGGCTCAGAGACACAACCACCGAGCAGTAGTCCCGTGCCGCAAGCGAGGGCGGCTAGGGTCAGCCCGGACAATCTGCGAGAAACGGGCGAGTGAGATTGGGTTGATTTCATAACATGCAGGGCAGACCCGAGGTTAGGAATCAGGTTCGGACTTCAGCGCGTGAAACCTCCCGAGCCACGCTATCGGGAAATCCAGCATCCACCCCCGGAAATTCTCTCACCCTATACCCGTGTGATCAACAGGATATCCAATATTCGACTACAGAATCACTACCGACGAACCGGCGTCCCTGTGGCCAACCGCGCGCCTGCACGCTGCCCGCCATCTCCTGAGCGCGCGAAGAAGCGATGATTGATAGGACGACGCTGCTCCACAGTGAGGGGTGGAAGATCCGGCAAAGCATTGGTCCGCAAATCAGCCAGATAGACCTGAGCAAGCGCACGGAGGTTATCCCAACGCTCCACTAAAAAGTGCACAGATTTATCCGGTTGGCCTACTCGATTTGCGGTCAGAGTTAATTGTGTCTCCACCGTTTCAGCGCGGATCGGCTTNNAAAGAACGCCACTCTGTCATCAACCGATCGATATCCCCTCGGCCTGCGGTTTCCTGCGCCTCAGCGATTTCCCGCAATCGTTCTCCTTCCACACGAGCTTTGACCACCTCTGCCGCCCCGTATCCATATTGCGGAGGCACCCCGTTTTCGAGGTACCCCTCAACTGAGAACCGATGATATGCTTTCTCGCACACCGCAGCGAGCCGTCCAATCAAGCGCGGATTGGTCCCAGCAAAGCGGTCGCCCGCAGTCACGTTGGCGAGGTCGAAAATAATCGCGTCCAAAGGATACCGCCGATCTTCGAGCGCCGCCGCGATGGCAAGTCCCTCAGGCCCGAGAAAGGCCGAAACGATCTCCCCACGCGCCGTCAAACGGAGCTCACGGTCAAGTACACCGGTCCGCTGCAGTTGCCATAGAAAGGTCGGCTGCGGAGAAAGCGCGAGGCAATCGGCACGAAAGGAACAGGCCTGGCACGCAGGAAACGGATTCTTCTCCCGACGGACCAAACGGGCTCGTCCCGTATCCGTTCTTTGCTCACACGGCAAGGTGCCAGCCGGGATATGTGCCGTCCGTTCCACCCCTAGGGCCAGAGGCTCCTCCGTGAAAAATCGTCGGGACAACTGGGCTGCGAGGGCCAGCGCACTTTGTCCAGAACGAAGCTGCCGGAGGAAGAACGACCAAGGCAAGGGGCCGCTTCGTTTCAATCGCATCTGCGCCGCTCGTCGCAACCGAGGCGTCGAACTGCTCACCAGGACAAAACCACATTCGTCGAGCCCTCGGCGACCTGCCCTTCCTGCCATCTGGAGGAGATCGTGCGGAGCGATTTCTCGATCCAATTGCCCGTAGCGGTAACTTCCCGCAGTGATCATGACAGAGCGGAGAGAAAAATTGATCCCGGCACTCAACCCCAAGGTAGCAACCACCACCCGGAGTTGTCCGGCTTTCGCCAGCGGTTCGATCGCCCCCGCCCGCTGCGCATAAGAGAGACCACTGTGATGGTAGGCCACCCGGGCTTTGAGGAGCTTGGAAACCNNGTCAACGTCAATGGTTCTGGCAGGGGCAGTTCGCGAGCGAACTGCCGCGCCAACCGTTCCGCTTCCTGCCGGTGCGGCGCGAAGACCAAAACCGGCCCCAAGCCCTCGCGCAAGGCGCCGGCGACACGACGCGACCAAAATCCGTCGATGGTGCGAGGCAATCCATGGACAAGATCATCAACCTCGACTTCCTCCAATGGAACCGGCCGTTTGCGGGTCTGAACCACGGTGACCGAGCGACCCAAACGGCGCAACCACGAGGCTACGTCTTCCGGATTTCCCACTGCACCAGAAAGGAGTAGAAGCTGGGTCTGCTTGGCGACAGACAGCAGGGCGCCTTCGTAATGAGATCCCCGATGCTCATCCGCCAGCCATTGGTATTCGTCAATGACCAGGAGCTTAAACTCAGGCCCTGTTTCTGGAGACCCTCCGTGGGCGCCTGCAGCTACGCGATGCTGTACCGCTTCCAACGTACCGACGACCAACGGCGCGTGCGACGAGATGTTCACATCACCTGTAGTGATCCCCACATTCCAACCGCGCTCCTTCCATTCGGCAAATTTGTCATTGGCCAGCGCTCGAGTGGGAACGGTGAACAAGGCGCGTTTTGAAAAATTGGTCTGTTCCGCCCACCGCTCGAACACGTAGGTCTTACCGGCGCCCGTAGGCGCATCTACGATCACATCGTGCCCTGCCTTGAGCGCTTGGATAGCTTCTGCCTGCCAACGGTCCGGGAGCACAAGCTGTTGAAGACTGGAAAGATCATCAAGACGCACGCCACTACCGTAAATCGAGCCGCGAGGCCGTCAATCGTCGCCGTGAGCGAACACGGTTCGCCTCTCATCGGCGCAACCACCGAAGCTCGCGGCGCAGAACAACTCCGGAGAGTTACTCCTCCAGAAATAAATCCATCTGCTGCCCGACGTAGACCGTCTGCGTTTTCGAAGCCGGAAAACGATAGATCACCTGCAACACTCGGGTGTCGACCCGCTCGACACTGGCTCCCGTCAGACTGCGTTTCGGCACGACAAAGGGCTCGATTCGGACGAACTCCATCGGAATTGGATGGTCGCTCTCTCCTTTCAAATAGCCCACGGCTTTGGCTCCCGGGCGCACCCGCGGAGCCAATTGCTCATCCACATCGACGCGTACCTGGACCTGGTCGATGTCACCGAGGACCAGAGGAACTGTTCCACTTCCAGCCGCGACAAACTCGCCTGCTCGTACATTTACCTGGAGTACCGTGCCGGAAATCGGCGCACGGACCACGAGGCGCTCCAACAAGGAAAAGGTCTGCTGAACCGCCGCTTCTGCCGCCTGGCGCTGGGCCTGAGCCACCGCCACCTGCGCCTCCGCCACTTTTTTCTCATTGCGCGCCGCCTCGAGAGCTTCCTCGGAAGCAACGGCACCTTCCCGCAAACGCTCAACGCGCGCCAAACTATCCTGAACGCGCGCTACCACCGCACGTGCCGCAGCAACTTGTGCTCCGGCTATTTCCACTTGTGCCCGTTGCGATCCCAATACCGCACGCAGTTCCCGATCATCTAGCTCCAACAGGGGGTCCCCTTTCTCCACGCGATCCCAAACCGCAACGTTCACCGCTTTCACCAGACCCGGAACAGGTACGCCGATTTGCGTATTTTCTCGCAACGCTTCGACAAGCCCACTGGCTCCGATCGCCCGAGAAAACGGTTTCACCGGTGGCGTATGTGGAGGCGGTGAAATGGGTTCCGACGACGCCGCATGGAGACGCAGGACAAATAGGACCATCCCCGCAATGCCTAGTAGCGCGAGATAGAAGGAGAGGCGACGAAACAAAATCATGATGAAAAAAGGAAAGATGTGACCGTTACAGAACCTCCGAGTGGGCGGCTTTAATTTCGTCAGGCGATTGCAGCACACGGAGAATACGTCCGTCATCCATCTCACTCATGCGGTCGGCAAAAGGATAGGTGCGTGGGTCATGAGTCACCACGACGACGCAA
>DKKJ01000296.1 GCA_002455175.1 Opitutaceae bacterium UBA6669 | reverse complement strand
CTTCTCCTCACGGATGGCAATGCCACGGACATCAAAGCGGCGCTTCCTTCGTTGACCGGGTTGCCTCCTATTTACCCGGTGGTGGTGGGTGACGCTCAAAATCTCCGCGATATCGCTCTGCAGCAAGTGAATGTCACCCAGACCGCGTTTGAAGATGCACCCGTAACCGTGCAGGTCGACGTCTCAGCCTACGGCTATCAAGGCAGACCTATCGTGGCGCAAATTCTCGATCGCGAAGCGAAGGTGGTTCAGGAGCAAACCCTAGAGGCGTCGAATCGGGAAGGCGCCTTGACGTATCGGTTCACGCTGCGGCCGGAAGGGGCGGGTCTGTCCTTTTATCGAGTGAAGGTCGGAGCGCGGGGCGCTTCCGGGCAGCTCGAGGAAGGCACTGCGGAGGCGACTCTCGCCAACAACACCCGCGTGATTGCGGTCGACCGTTGCCGCGGGCCCTACCGTGTGCTCTATGTGACAGGTCGCCCGAACTGGGAGTTCAAATTTCTCAATCGTGCGATTGAGGAGGATCCCCAGCTCCAGATGGTAGCCTTGATTCGCGTCGCCAAACGAGAACCCAAATTTGATTTTCGAGGACGTTCAGGGGAGACCAGTAATCCGCTCTTTCGCGGCTTTGGTGAGCAGAGTGCCGAGGACGTGCAGCGGTACGATCAACCCGTATTAGTCCGATTGAATACTAAGGACGAGCACGAATTACGAAACGGGTTTCCCCGAACGGAGGAAGAGCTTTACGCTTACGACGCAGTGATCGTTGATGATCTCGAAGCGGAATTTTTTGGAACGAGCCAGGCCCAATTGATGCATGNNGAGCGCGGAGGTGGGTTTCTCATGCTGGGCGGTATGGAGTCGTTTCAAGCGGGAGGGTATTTCCGGACTCCTATTGGTGACATGCTGCCTGTTTATCTCGACCGACTGGATGCACAGAGCCTGGAAGGCGCCGCCGACGGGCCGGAGCCGCGACCAATTCAATTTGAGTTGGCTCGCGAAGGTTGGTTGCAGGCATGGGCTCGTCTCTACGATAATGAATCGCAGGAGCGGGCGCGGCTGGAGGGAATGCCTGCCTTTCGCGTGGTCAATCGCGTCCGTGGCGTGAAGCCTGGCGCGAGCGTGATTGCCACGGGGCGCGATGAGAGCGGTACGGATGTCCCCGCGCTCGCGGTTCAGCGGTTTGGACGCGGACGAACTANNGAACTGCTGGTCTGATGGCGGGCGATCTCTGGCGGTGGGGCACCCGCGATGCCGATCGTCAGGCTCAGTTGGGGAAAGCGTGGCGGCAGCTGGCACGTTGGTTGGTCTCGGACGTTCCTCAACGCGTCGACCTGCAAGTCGAATCCGTTTCCGAAGATGTCTCCGGGGCGGTCAATTTGAACGTGCGGGTGCGCGATGCTAAGTATCAGCCGGTGGCATATGCCTCGGTTTCGATTGACGTCGAGTCGGTCTCCATGGGGGTGCCCGGTGAGGAAACAAGTCCCTTGCTCCGTTTACGTGCAGAGGCAACAGGAACGGAGGCCGGACTTTATACGGCAAGCTTCCTGCCTCGTCATACGGGAGGGTTCAAAGCCACGGCGATTGCGGCCAACAACGCGGGAGCCGAGATCGGTCGCGGCGTGGCGGGATGGACTGCCGATTTGGCTGCTGATGAGTTCAAGTCACTCGTCCCTAATCTTCCCCTCTTGGAAACGATTGCTAAAGAAACGGGAGGACAGGTTCTCCAGCTGAGTGATTTGGCGTCCTTCGCGAAATCCCTCCCTGAAAAAAGCGCACCCATCATGGAAACNNCCCCATTTGGCATACACCACTGCTGTTTGGAATCGCCCTCGCCTGCCTCGCGGCCGAGTGGGGTTTGCGCCGCTGGAAAGGACTCCCATGATCGAGAGCAAGCTCATGTTCTCAGGTGACTGTCGTCGGTTGCGTCTCAGCGTGAGTTTATTCGTGGTGTGGATACTGCTAGGGCTCAGCTTGGCTTTCGCTGAGCAAGGGCCGAGAGGACTGATCGTGGTGGGCGCCGGGGGTGAGCCGGCGTACGAAGAGGCGTTCAGCCAACAAGTGTCTGCCTGGACAGATGCGTTTGCGCGCGCGCCTCACTCAAATGTGACGGTGGTAGGACGAGGTGAAAATGAGGGAGGTATTTCCGATCTGCAGCGTGTTGAACAGGAGTTGATCCGGGCAGTGGAAGCTCCCGGGAGTGAATTCTGGCTCGTACTCATCGGCCATGGCACCTTCGACGGAAAAGAAGCGAAGTTTAATCTGCGAGGTCCTGATCTTACCGCGGATGACCTTGTGCGCTGGACCCTCCCCTTAAAAGGACCTCATGCCATCATTGTCGCATCGGCAGCGAGCGCGCCATTCATGGCCAAGCTGTCGGCTCCGCAGCGGGTGGTGGTGGTGGCCACGCGCAGCGGGTATCAGCAGAACTATGTCAGGTTTGGTGGATACTTGGCTGAAGCCATTGCAGATCCGCAAGGTGATCTCGACCGCGATGGCCAGACGTCGTTGCTGGAGGCTTTTCTCAGCGCCTCTCACCGCACCGCGGAGTTTTATAAGAATGATCGCCGCCTCGCCACGGAACACGCCCTAATCGATGACAATGGCGACGGGTTGGGCACACCTGCAGACTGGTTTCGGGGTACGCGGGCGATCAAAAAAAGTCAGGGAGGAAAAACCCTCGATGGCACACGGGCTCGACAGTGGCATCTCGTCAAGAGCCCTGAGGAGGCGGCGCTCACCCCTGTGCAACGAAATCACCGGGATCGGCTTGAGCGGGAAATTGAGGCTTTGCGGGAGAGTAAGTCATCCTTCGCTGAAGCCGATTACTGGAAAAAGCTAGAGTCGATGCTGCTCGAGCTCGCGAAAATCTACGCGTCACCCCCGTCGTGATGAGGTTTGTCTTCCGACGTGGCCGAAAACGTAGCGCANNTTAAAATGCCCTGGTGTACAGTCCGCAGAGAGTTACTCGTTGGAGGAAGATTGAAGGTCTGCTTTGGCCAAGGTGGCGAGGACTTGGCTTTCCTGGCGCAGTAAACGCCGTCGGCGTTGAATGCCAAAGAAAAGGCCGATGCCCGCACCGCATAGTCCGATAACCAGGGCTATCCAAGGATAGGTGCGGGCGAAAATCAGCACCGCTAAGCCTCCAGCAACCAGCCCGCCGATGACTGCCCCACGAAAGGGTGCTTCGGCGGCCTGGAGACTAAGTTGGCCGGCGCGGGCGGCGAGGCGACGAGTGTCAGGCATGCATTCCTATCGTTGGAGATGTGGGGGTGGGCAGCAACCGGGAAACCGCGTCGCGGCCCATGGGGGCATCCCCGGGAGGTGCTTCAGGATGGGCTTTGAGCTGATTTCGCAACCCGCTCCGAGGTCGCGGGTCTTGAGTGGCATGAAAACGTCCGCATCTTTGTCGTCTTCCCCCAAGTCCTCTCACGCTAAAAGCCCTGCTCCGCTGGAAACCGCCGCGGACAAAAATGGTAATGCCGTGGACGTTCAGCCTGAATCAAAGAAGCGGCAACTGGAGCTTCAGGGAGAACTCGAGCGGGTAGCCGGGCCGGAGCGCGTGGAGGTTCAGGACGAAGTCAAAAAGCAGGAGAGTGGTGGTTCCGACCAAAACTCTTCTACAATCCGCAAACAGTAACTTGTTTTTATAGTTATTTAGTTGCTTTTTCTGAAGTAGGCCAGTTCCTGCCCTGGATCAATCGCCATTTATCAGCTTTTAGGAAGGTGGACGACTCATCTTAGGGCCTGGTAGGCCGTCTCCAGCCACAGAAGATCCGCCTTGACGGAGCTGAACGCTGGGCGCGTAATAGCGGATTTTCCGCGATTTACTTTCCGCACATGAGAGACGACTATATCAAAGAAGCGCTCGGCATCATCTCAGATCCCAATATTCTGATCAATGTGGTCTCACGTCGGGTGAAACAGCTCAAGCGGGGCAATCGCCCTTTGGTCGAGTCCTTGGAAAAGTTGTCCCCTGAGGATATCGCTTTGAGGGAGATCATCGAAGGAAAAATTAGTTTTGAGCTCGCGCTTCCAGGTGCGGCTGCGGCGACCGCGAACTCGTAACCCGTTTTCTCTTCAGCGCCTGTTTCATCCTGGGACAGCACGATTTACAGGCGGCTCCGCGACTGGCGGTGCCGCTTTTTTTTGTTATCTTTCATCCCATGGCCGCCGCCAAAAAAAACGATTCAGCGGGAGCTCGGTTTACAGAAGTCCGAAACTCCAAAGCGCTCCGCGACTACACGGTCGACGAGCGTTTTGAAGCCGGGGTTCAGCTGCGCGGGACGGAAGTGAAATCCATTCGGGCAGGGCGTGCTCAAATCAATGACGCCTTTGGCCGTTTTGAGAAAGGGGAGTTGTGGATGCATGGTGCGCACATCGAGGAGTATGCCTTTGGCAATCGCTTCAATCATGATGCGCGGCGGGTTCGGAAACTGCTTTTGCATCGCAACCAGATCAGGAAAATCAGCGTGGCCCTGGCGGCAGGCGGGCAGGCATTGATTCCGCTGCGAATGTATTTCAAGGAAGCGCTAGTGAAAGTGGAAGTGGCCCTCTGTACCGGCAANNTCGAGATGAAAAAAGCCTTCAAATCACGCCGCTGATGTCGCGATCATCTGTCACGGTGCAGGTTCCCGCCAGCACCTCTAACTGCGGAGCTGGCTTCGATACTCTCGGGTTGGCGCTCTCGCTCTACAACCGAGTTACACTGACTGCAGCCGAGGGCCTAAGGGCTATTCCCGCGCGTCCCGAGGACGCACGAGGGCAAGCTATGGTGGAAGAAGCCGCGCAGGCTTATTTTTCCGCCGTGGATCAACCGTTCACTGGGTTTACTTATCGTATCGACGGAGATGTCCCGCCTGCTCGTGGTCTCGGATCGAGCATCACGGTGATCGCTGGTGTATTAGCCGGTTTGGATACGCTGAGGGCGACTGGCCTTTCACGTCACCGCCTCGTAGAGATTGCCACGGCGTTGGAGGGACACCCGGATAATGCCAGCGCCGGTATTTTGGGCGGTTTTTGTGTTTCACGCTGTGAGCCTGCCACTGGCAAATACCTCGGGACGGTACGGTTCGCGATTCCGACGGATCTGGCTTTTGTTGCAGCGTCGCCGGCGGTCGAATTGCTAACCAAGGCCTCGCGCGGTGTGTTGCCAAGCGAACTTCCTTACTTTGATGCTGTGAAAAGCATCAATAGCGCCACTTACCTGGTCGCGGTATTGGCTTCAGGAAACTACGATCTGCTTCGCCACGCGGTCTCAGATTTCATGCACGAGCCGTATCGCCTGCCCAAGATCGTCGGGGGACGGGAAGCAATCGAAGCAGGGGTGGAGGCGGGAGCGCTGACTGGCTGGTTGAGTGGCAGCGGTTCGACGGTGTTGTGCGTGACGCGGGATTCTTTGGCCACATCGGTTTCGATGGCGATGCAGGCGGCTTTCGCCCACAAAGGTATCGTATCAGAGACTCAAATCCTGCGGGCAGACAACGACGGACTGCGTCTCCTCTGACCGAAATGAGAAGCCCTGCGGCTTCGGAGGCGACGCGGCTGGGAAACGTTCTGGAGGACTTGCGAGATTCCACCGGCTTCGTGTGAGCGCGTCCGTGGCATATCCAGGAATTGGCAGCTAGGTAGTCATCGTGCGATTGGTGTAATTCGTCGGAGAGATGTCGTGGCGGAAGGCGAAGATTCCGCTATAGTTAGCGCTCTCTATGAAAAACGCCGCTCAGACGCCTACCACCACTTCTCGCCCGCTACTTTGGAACACGCATCATGATCAACCTCAGAGCCGTCGGGTCGAGGTGATCGCGCTCCTTAATAGAGAGCTCGCTGACGTTCTCGATTTAAAGCTCCAGGCCAAGCAAGCGCACTGGAATGTCAAAGGAGCTCAGTTTGCTGCGTTGCATGAACTCTTCGACGAGGTGGCCGCCGGAGCCGACGAGATCGCGGACGAGCTGGCAGAACGCGCCGTGATGCTCGGTGGCGTGGCGCGGGGGACGATACAGTCCGTTGCGGCAGCGTCGCGATTGGCGACTTACCCGGCAGAGGCGCTCGCAAGCGACGAGCACATCAGGGCTTTGTCGGGTGCTCTAGCGCGGGTGGCGCATTCCCTCCGGAACGCGATTGCGGTAGCCACGACTCAGGAGGATGCGGGCACTGCAGATGTTCTCACTCAGGCCTCGCGAAGTGTGGACAAGCTGCTTTGGCAGGTCGAAGCCCACGTGGCCCTCGAGCCTCGCTCGACCGAGCCTGTTAAGTCGCTGACGTGAGTAGAGGGATGTTTTGCAACAAAGAAGGCGGATTGGGATCCGTTCTCTAGTGATAAATCAGTCTTCGTCTTCACGGTGGTGAGAGTTCAATCGGTGATGCTAGGCTGAAATGCTCGCACCCAGAGGTTGCCACGTCACTGCATATTGCATCATGGTTGTAGTAGTCTCGAGTGCCCGCCATGGCGATTCACACGCTGGCGGACATAAGGCGCTCTCGTAGGCGCTTCCCTCGACAAAATCGGCGGTTCTCGAGCCTTTGCTTTCACCTCAGGTGCCTCCGGCCGACGTAACTTTCATACAACCGTCCGCACCTTGTTTCGTCAGATGCGTCCTTTACGTTCCTCCAACGGGCGAGGCCGTAGAGGTCACCCTAACGGTGAGCGTGATTTAAAGCCGAAACATGTGCAGGTCATGACGACGCTTTTCTGAGATGAGGATCGCGATAGTCCCCACCGGTATTCCTGGCGGCAATTCCTCGGACTCTTGTACGAGGATCCTCATACGGCGGGCGGGTCATAAAATTTCAGTCGGTGCTGTTTGGTATCAACTGCAGGACAAGAGGAATTTTACGCATCCCGTATTTCGTTCGATTTGGGTTCCTCTAGAAGCGTGACGATACTACCTCTCTTCTAATGCTATGATTCACGATTTTCGTTGCGGTGAGCGAAGGGTGGTATGAGGGGGCTGCCCAGTCTTACCCGCTTCAAGAACGCGTTGATCGACGCTCAAAAAAGCGATTTTTTTCGACGTTTGTTTCTATTTTCGTTGGAGAGATCGGTCCGGCTTTCGTTAGCTTTTGTACTCGGAGCGGCAATTGCTCGCCAGTTAGGGCCTCATGACTTTGGCCTCATGGCTTATGCCATCGCCTTTGTTGCTTTGGTCTCGGTCCTTTGCAGTTTTGGGGTGGAGGCGATCGTCCTTCGAGACCTCGGGCTAAAAATCGAAAAGGAGCGTGAGATGGTTCCCAGTGCGGTGCTTTTGCGGCTGGGAACGGGCGTGATCGGGGTCATGCTATGCGCAGGTTACGTAGTCGCAACCGAGCCGACCTCGTCTGAGTTACGTGGGCTGGTAATGATCCAGTCGATGATACTGCTGTTTGGCTGGGGTGATGTGGTCGACAGCTGGTTTCAGGCGGGAAGTAAGGTTTGGNNTTGTCTCGTAGGGGCGAGCCTAAGATTTTATCTACTCGTTAATCATGCCTCAACGCTCGCCTTTATCCTAGCGGGAGTGGGCGAGGCGGCGCTCATGGCAGTGGTATTGTGGATGGGCTTTCTGAGAAACCGAAGCAGTATCGGCGCTTTGATAATATCGCGAGGCGTAATGGCAGATTTGTTACGGAGAGGTTGGCCCTTGGCGATTTCGAGCGTATTAGTGACTTCAATTCTGCAGAGTGATCGTATTCTTTTGGGGAACTTAGCCTCATCAGATCAGGTGGGCTGGTACGCGGCTTCGGCTCGATTCCTGGATCTTTCGTTAGTTTTCCCTTTGTTGCTATCTATGTCGGCACAAAAGCTGTTTGTGCGGGAAACTGTAGGGCGCCAGGATGCCCGCAGCTTGCTCGTCAAAAAAGTTCTAGGTTATGGCCTCTGGAGTTCACTATTTGTCGGAGGAGCCCTGTGTCTCACCGCTAAGTGGACTATTTCGCTCGTTTTTGGCGCCAAATATGGTGCCGCTTNNCACTACGCTCTAGCATCCTTGTGGCGGAAGGCCGCCAACGTACCGTTTTGGTCCTCACTTTACTTACAGCCCTGGTTCAATGGCTCAGTCTTCCTTGGGCCATCTCTAGGGCCGGCGCGATGGGCGCTGCTTATGTCACACTTGCGTCGTGGATTTGTTCCGCTTGGGTATTTCCGCTGTTTTTTAGAACCACTCGTTGGTTTGTACTAGTTGCCCTACGAAGCCTTGTTTTTCCCTTTAAGCTGTAGTCTATGGAGCCACACGTCATTCCTGCGGATGAGATGATTCCTCACCCTCTCTCGACTCGAGATGGGTTTGGACTTTTGTTTCGGTGGCGTGGACGTTTGATGCGTGAGGTCAAGCTGACAAATCAAACTCAGTTCGCNNACCTCTGGCAATCGCGACTCTTGCAAGGCCTGGCTGATAAACGTTGGATGCCGCAAACGCAGTTGACGCACTATCAGACTGAAAGCGGCTCGGCTGTTCTCGAGCATGAAGAGGTGCCGTTTATCAGTTATCCAACCGAATGGTCATTTTCCATGGTTAAACAGGCTGCGTACCACACCCTCCGGGTCAGCGAGTATGCAGCTTCTTTTGGATACGAGCTAAAAGATGCTCATGGATACAACGTGATTTTCGATGGCTGTAAGCCGATGTTCGTAGATATCGGAAGTTTTGCCCCTCGTGTCGCTGCTCTCCCGGGCTGGAGTGCAGAAGGAGAGTTCCGTGCTGCGTTTCTCAATCCTTTGAAGCTCTGGGCAATTGCCGGTCCCTATGTCGCCAGAAGGATGTTGATTGGCGGTCCCACCAGTATGCCGGAGTCTGAAGCACAGCCGCTCACATCAAGTTGGACACGTTGTTTTCCCCGGGGAGTAGCAGACTCCCTTCTGCGAGCGAGGTCAAAGTATGTGATGTCGCAGAGCGTGAGCGATGCCATACTTACNNTACTTACGGAGAAGCTTGGCACCGTCTTGGGGAGTGGTCTCCGCGCTCTTCGCAGTCGGCGCTGGTATCCCTACAGGAAGTCACGTGAGAGCCAGCTCCGCTCTCAACTTGATCGTGTGCAGGCTCGGACGACGTCAACGATGTGGGGCGATTACCACAACGGTCTGAGAGGAGGTGCCGTGACATCGCGAGTTTCCAAAGTCGTCGAGAAGGTGCGGGATTTGCACCCCAAGACCGTCATGGATATCGGGGCCAATCAAGGGGAGTTTTCGCGGCGGTTTTTGGCTTTGCCGGGTGTGGAGCGCGTGTTGGCTCTTGATGCAGACCCGCTCGCGGTCGATTTACTTTTCCAAATTTCGTCGCAAGGGAATGAGGCCATAACACCTGTTTTGAGTGACGCGATGAATCCTCTTTCGCCCATTTGTGGAGTTAAGCAGGAAGGTCGGTGGAGGGCTGATGTGGTGGTCGCCCTGGCAATCTCCCATCACTTACTTCTCACCCAGGAGTTCAAAATTGATGTTATGCTCAAGCGCTTCGCGAGTTTTTCTCGGCGACATCTCTTGGTAGAATTTATGCCGTTAGGGTTGTGGAATGGCCAACACGCACCTCCGGTGCCGAGTTGGTATACACGGGAGTGGTTCCGCGCTGCGNNCTGAAACCATTTTGGAAGAAAATCGCATTCTCTTCTCTGGTCGATTAGCCTAGTCCCCCGACCAACACTCTTTTCCGGGCTGAAGCAGCCGTCAGTTCTAAGAAGTTTGGGGAGGCAATTGCATCGGTGGGACGTGAGAAGCGATCTTGGGGAAGGAGGCTAAGGGTTAGGATCTCCGACGCCTCCCGTTCACCGGTACTTTCACGCGCATGTGAGTAAACTGTTTTTACGACTTTTTTAGCCTAGAGGATCATCTGCTTTGATTAGGCAGGTAGGAACCATAGCGGCATCGGCTCTAACGCGTTCGATTCTGTTTATTGTTGTTTATCAGCTTTTTGTGAAACTAAAGAACTTTGGAGCAGTAACGCCGCATCAGTCGGATTTAGTGCGCGGGTAAGAACTCTCAAGAGCTTCTCGGTCAATGTAATCGTGCAAAGATCCGATAGAACACACACGATGATCCACAGACGCCGAGCCATTCGTCAGCGATTCTTCATTTCCTCCTGAAGTTTTCTTTGGGGAGCATCGTCCCTCCGAAAGCTCGCTCGCCTTCGCCTTTCCCTCATGTCTGACACTACCTACACCGGAAAAAATGCCTACTACGGGCAGGTCGCTACCCAATACGATGAAGATCG
>DKKJ01000416.1:19680-19868 GCA_002455175.1 Opitutaceae bacterium UBA6669 | reverse complement strand
CCGGAGCCGATAGGAGACCCACATGTCCGCCTCTACGCCGTGGCGTCAGGATTCGGCAGCGTAGCCATCGCTGAAAACGATAACTGGAGTTCCTCTGCATCCATGGCCACAGATCTAGTGGCAGCGAGTGCTCGCGCAGGTGCTTTTGCGCTGCCGGCGGGTAGTTGGGACTCAGCTCTACTGACGAC
>DKKJ01000416.1:0-19663 GCA_002455175.1 Opitutaceae bacterium UBA6669 | reverse complement strand
ATACCGTGCAGATGGCTCCGGCTCAGGGCTCTGGCGGGGAAGGTTTGATCGAGATTTATCTGCTCTCCTCAGAACCTTAGGTTGCGCTGGTCGGAGAAGCGGAGATTCTCAGATGGAACGGTCCAAAGCGTCTCCTCACCCCTATGAACGCACTCTCGATTGGGATCTCTCCGAAAACTCNNAGAGGCGAAGCGTCTTCCTGCTCGCTCTCGGCTATCTCGCGCTTACGCCGCTAGGTCTCCTCTACGCAGACCTTCCCAACAAACCGAACATCATTTTTATCCTCTCCGACGATCAAGGCTTCCACGACATAGGCTATCGCAACGCTGAAATTAAAACTCCCCATCTCGACGCTTTGGCTGCAGGAGGCGTCAAATTGGAGCAGTTCTACGTGCAGCCCGTGTGTACTCCCACCCGTGCGTGCCTCCTGACCGGCCGTTACCCCATGCGCTTAGGGCTGCAACTAGGTGTGATAAAACCCGAGTCGCGGCATGGTCTGCCACTCACTGTCACCCTGCTCCCCGAAAAGTTGCGCGAGGCCGGCTACCTCACAGNNGGGAATGGTGGCCCAGAATATCTACCGACGCGACGGGGCTTCGTCCATCAACACGGGTTATACCTAGGTATGACCGACTACTTCACGCACGAGCGAGACGGCGGATTGGATTGGCATCGCAACGATCAAGCACTCCGTCAGGATGGGTACGCCACCGAGCTCATCGGCCAAGAGGCAGTGCAACTCATCCAGAAGCACGGAGGCCGCCAGCCGCTGTTCCTTTACGTGGCGTTTAACGCGCCTCCNNCCTTGCAAGCGCCTGAGTCCTACCTTCAGCAGTATTCAACTTTGAGTGACAGACGACGCCAAAACTACGCCGCTATGATCACGGCAATGGATGACGCCATCGGAGCCATTGTCTCCGCCGTTGATCACCAGGGACTGAGAGAAAGTACTCTGATCGTCTTTTCTAGCGACAACGGCGGAAATCTACCGGCAGCAAGCAATCATCCGTTTCGCGACCAAAAAGGAAGCGTGTATGAAGGCGGTGTGCGCGTGCCTGCCTTCGCTTCCTGGCCAGGTCAGTTGCCCGCGGGAAAGACGGTGCAACAGCCCCTCCACATGGTCGATTGGTACCCGACGTTACTTGAGCTAGCCGGATTAGGATCATCNNAGACTGATGTCGACGGACGTAATCTGTGGCCCGCGCTGCTGGGAGAAACCCAGCCGATTCACGACGAGATTCTTATCAACGCGGCGCCAGAGACCGGCGCATTACGTCGCGGAGACTGGAAACTCGTGATCAATGGACACCTTCGATTTAAGGGAGGCTCGCCTGGGCCGAATTTCTCGTGGGCAGATTTATTGACAGAGTCAAAACTTCCGCCTGAAGACGCAGCGCGGAAACAGGTAGAGCTTTTCAATTTGGCCAACGATCCAGGAGAAACGCGTAATCTCGCCAACGAGCACCCCGAACGCGTCCGAGAGTTGACCGGCCAGTACCAAGCCTACGCTTCACAGATGCAGCCCCTGCTCGGTGGGGACGTTCCCAAAGACTTCAAAGTGCCTGCCGTCTGGGGAGAGGCAGCACCCTTGAAGTAGTTCAGATTCAGAACGGCCACCTACCCGCGCGCCCTAAGCGCTTCACCGCGCCTAGATTGACTGCCACACCCGCTGAACGAGAGTGGGTCAACACTGTGGAGAATGACCAAGGTGCGTGACGTCACGCTTCAAACGACGATCCCTTTTCCGACTTTGTCGGGCCGAAGACGAAGCGCTCCATAGAGACCGATCAGGCAGACCGCGGCGCCTACGAGGTAGCACATACGATACGAGCCCACGTAGTCCACGAGGAAGCCCGCCGCAATGACCGCCGCGCTCGTAGCGCCAGCGCGCGTCATCTGTACGGCTGCAAACACCGATCCCCGATGCTCCTCAGGCGTGCCTTGAAACATAAGGGGCACGACCGGAATGTGCACCACCAGCCAGGCAATCTTGAAGAGGATGAGCGTGATAGAAAGCGACACGAGATCATCCACCCAAAACACGAATCCCAATTCGACGAGCATCATTGCGGCAAAGCCCACCACCAGCACACGCCGGCCGCCCCATCGATCTACCAGCACCCCGAGGGGATAGGAAAAAATCACACCAATGACCAAACTAGCCGCGGTACTCAGACCGAGCACAGTTTTGGAGAATCCCAGTGTTTCCGTCACGAACAACGCGTGCAGCATCTCCGTGACCCCTAACGTCACAAGAACCGCACTTGCCACCAGGGCAACATGGCGTGTATGAGGATTCGCTAGCTCGCGCAACGGCTTAAGGGGATGGTAGCGTTCTGGCTTCGGGAGAACCGAAGGCACCCTTTCGCTAAGAAAGAACATGGCAATGAGAGTCGACACTCCCAAAAAAAACATAGACCCCAGGTACGGATAGAATTCGTGAATATCCGCCAAGGGCACAAAAAACGCTGTCATGCTGAAGACAATGGCATTACTCGCAATCACCCGAGCGCCTTGAGCTCGCCCCAGTTCACGCGCGGCGAAGGTGTCTCCGTACAGAGGATCAGCCGCCCCGTAACAGGCGTCCAGGGTTGCTTGAAGAGCAAGGTTTACCAAAAACAAGAGTCCGAGAAGAAACACTGTGTGTTGAATTTCTTCCGGCACGATCATCGGAAGAACACCCAATGCCCCCACCGCGAATAACGTAACAGGCCACGCCACGAGAAGAAATGGCCGTCGGCGTCCTCGATGACTCACATAGCGATCGCTCTTCCAAGCGACGTACGGTTGCACGACAAACCCACAGACGCGATTGAGCGCCACCAAAACCGCAATCAGGCCAGCATCATCTGTAAAGTGACGCGCGGTGATCGGAATCATGGTGGCTGTGAGCGCATCCACGGTTCCCGCTCCACCCATCATCACCCCCATGAGGGCCATGGTACGACGGGAGTCATCCCCGGTTCGAGTACCGGGGCAGCTCGACCCGGCATCGACCGCGGAAGCGCTCATCGCGCTAAAGTAGGCACGAAAAGGTAACTATGCGTCCACTGGAAACTTCTCGCACCTGAGCCGTTACTTTCCGCGCACCGGAATCTAAAGGTTGCAAATAATAGCTATCAGCAATCCCTCCCCCTTTAGGTCGCTGCGTTTCAATAAGTCGCGGAGACACTTCCTTACCATCGACTTCCATAGAAACAAACTCCGCTAACGCCTCCCGAGGGAAGCCTTGAGGCGTATTCCTCCAAGCACAACGCAACCGCACGGCTACACCGTGATCGGGACAACCCGCCTCAAAAGGATCGCCCNNCACCTTAGCGATCACTTCATCGGAACCGCCATGTATCCACGTTTCCCCTCGGCTGACGTCATCGTGTCTGACGGCCACCACCCAATCGTTCCGCAAGGCTTCCATCCATCCTTCCCAAGTCGGAGCGCGAGCTAGGAATAGAGTGCGGAAACCCTCGGTCATATCACTAAACCACCAAGGCTCTTGCCCATGGGCATCCTGGAGACTAACGAAGGGAATCTGTCCGCGCCATCGGTGAAGAAAGGGTTCGGTATTAGTGAAATCGGGATTGCCGAAGTGAAAGGTGCGGATCGCCGCGAAGCCTCCACGCTCTACCGAGTCGTCGAGGAGCAACCGGACAAGCTCTTCGTTCTCTCCGAATTGCCAGACGAGCTGACCGTCTGCCTTGCGCAACGGTGTCAAGCGTCGCTCACGAAAGTCTGGCCAGGTGAGGGCTTCCGGGCCTGAGACGCTCGCTCCAAAATCGCGTCCCAACGGGGCCATCATATCCGCAGTATGGCTATAGGTTCCCATCCCAGGAATTTTCACCCAGGTCCCATATTCCTCGTTCGCCACAAAAAACTCTACCGGGTGTCCACCTTTCTTTGAATAAGCCCGGGCGTGATCAATCGAGCCAGGCTTAGCGTTTTTTGCTCCCCATAGATCAATCTTGAGAGCTTGAGCCAAGGCTACGGCTTCCCGCGGACTACCTGTGCCGTGCGCCTCAAGCTGAATCGAATAGACCTTGAGATCGTCCGGTATCTTCTTTTTCGGATACGAAGCGGGTTTAAGCATCGACTCGATTCGCTTCAACTCGCCCAGCGCATCCAACGCGTCGAGCGCGTAATACGTCGCTAAAGGATTGCTTTGCCAACCTGGTCGATCGGCAAACCCTCCGTCTTCATTAGCTAACGACAAAAGCCACCGAATGCAGCTTTCCCGCCTTTCGGGAACCTGACCAAGAATCTGCAACGAACGTAGCGCCGCCCGGGTGTAGGCGACATCCTCAATTCCCGCAAAGGCGGGCGTGGGCTGGTACGTAAACCCACCCTCCGGCCGCTGGCAGGTCTTAACCCACTGCGCTGTGGAGCTCACCAGCTCACCTACCCCACCCAACCAATCGGCTGCTTGCAAACCCCAGTAAGTGTTCATCACGTGGCCATCACTTCCGTCGTTTGCGGGGGTATTATTGTAGCTTCCGTTGGCACGTCGTCGCGCACGAAGATAGTCGCCAAAAGCAGACTGACTTTTTTCACGCGGTAGACCCAGCAAGCGGTGACATTGGATCAACCCTACCTCGGATTGGAAAATAGGATTCCCGTCCCGCTCGTACTGCCGGTAGTACTTTTGGGGCTCAACGATAGCAGCGATTCGGTCACGAAAGTCGGCAGCATCGTCTCCTAACCACTGCAATGCTTGGACCTGCTGGAATTCGAAAGCACGACGTTCCTGTTCCAACTTCTTGAGCTCGCGGGGATGATTTCCTCGAACAAATCCTACAACTCGATCCCGCTGCGGCACCTCAACTCCCAGTAACCGATAGCTGGCGATGACCGCAAAAGTCGGCGTGAGGTGTGATCGTTTTTGATTACTAAACGCATAGCCACCATCATCACGCGCATGCCGACGCAGGTAATCCAGCACGCGCTGACGTCCTCCACCCTGCACCTCTTGTCCGTGTATGCGCGGCAAAAGACTCAAACCTCCGATCGCGGCAATGCTGTAGAGTGCTTCTCGACGGGAAATTGAGTGGGCCATTTTCGTCCAAGATTAGTTGTTTGGTGATGACGTCTGCGCTCCCCCTTTTCGCCCCGGCCGCGGGGACTCGTCAATCGGCCAGACTGGCGTGTCCACTCGTGCCTTGCGTAAAAACGTGTCAAACTGCTTTACCCGTTCCGGATGGGCGGCTGCGACGTCAGTGGTTTCACCGGGATCTTTCGTTAGGTTATAGAGTTCTATTGGCTGTTTGGTTCCCAATCGAACCGCTTTCCAATCACCATCTCGAGCTGCCTGGTGAAAGCCACGTTCATGAAATTCGAAGTAAAGAGGCGGGTGATTCACCTTTCTCCCC
Organism: Opitutaceae bacterium UBA6669; assembly: GCA_002455175.1. Taxonomy (GTDB): domain Bacteria; phylum Verrucomicrobiota; class Verrucomicrobiia; order Opitutales; family Opitutaceae; genus UBA6669. The sequence continues at coordinate 14,303 of DKKJ01000416.1, read as the reverse complement.
TCCAATATAGACGGCAAGACGGAAATGCCGTCTAGACCTTCAGGAGGTTTCACTCCGATGAGCTCACCCATGGTCGGGAGAAAGTCCCAGAAAGCCCAAACTTGGGAATTAGTAGCGCCCGCGGCAATGCGTCCCGGCCAACGCGTAATCAACGGCGTACGAATCCCGCCTTCATACATATCACGCTTGTATCCACGGAGCGCGCCAGAATGGTTAAAGAGTTCGTCGCGCCAGGCAGCTCCATTATCACTCGCGAAAATCAACAGCGTAGTTTCGTCCAACTTCAACTCTTTGAGCAGAGCAACAATCCGCCCGACATCGCGGTCCAAGCGGGTAATCATTGCGGCGAGAGTTTTCAAATTCTCCGGCCAGGCTTCATCCTCATAGGGCGCTAGATCAGGAACCTGTAGCTTGGCGTGAGGAATGGTGAAGGCGGCATAGAGAAAGAACGGACGATCGCGATTCTCACGAATGAAGTTCAGCGTCTCGTCGGCAATGAGATCATGGGAATAGGTTTTACCATCCAACTCCACACGTGTTTCGTTTTTCCAGAGATGATCGGGATAGTAGTTGTGAGCTCGCAACTGGCAGTTATAGCCAAAGAAAAAATCGAAACCCATTTTGTCGGGNNCCGCTTGCTTGAATAGGTGCGCCACCGTGAAGGTATCTGCCGGCATTGGCTGCTGCCCCTCTGGCTTAATTTCTCGATTACCCCGAATGGCCGCGTGACCGTTATGCAGTCTATTCATCAGGCTGCACCGCGACGGAGCACAGACCGTCGCACCTGCATAAGCCTGGGTGTAGCGAGTGCCTTCATTGGCCAGGCGATCCAGATGGGGGGTTTTGATCAATTTCTGGCCGTAAGAGCCGAGATCGCCATACCCCAAGTCGTCGGCAAGGATAAAGACCACGTTGGGGGATCGCGCGAATAAGGACCCGAGCGTTAGCCAAAAGCATCCGCACAAGAGCAGTAATCGAGTTTTCATAAGAGGGGGAAATAAAAGTGATCTAGGATGCCAACGCCCTGCAAGCAGGGCGAATTTCAGGAGGCTCCTCACCGGCTTCCACTATGCGAGCGAGAAGACGTTGGCGAAGTGTTGAGGCCACGTCAGCATACGCCTCATTAGCGATCAGATTCTCCAGCTCAGCGGGATCACGTTCCAGGTCGTAGAGCGACTCTTCGATGTACTCACTACACACCGGTCCATACAAAGCTTGGTCGATGCCGAGTTGCTGAGCAGCAACACAGTATTTCCACCGGCGCGTCCGCAAAGCTCGCGCATTCTGCGCCACACTGATCTGGACAAAAATTTCATCACGCCATTCCCCTTCGCCACGCAAACGCGACATCAGAGAGGTTCCTTGCATTTCCCCTGGCACTGGCAGACCTGCTGCCTCCAAAAGCGTCGGCGGAAGATCAATCAAACTGACCAACTCGTTTCGGTCTCCACCGCCGTGAAAACCGGGCCCGATCAGAAAACTCGGGACCCGGATCGAACTTTCGTGGCATGACCGTTTATACTCCGCGTTGCGGGTCCGGAAGTGGCAGNNCAAGAAGAAGGGTGTTTTCTCCATGACCCGTTTTGTGCAACGCGGTCCATAATCGTCCCAGTGCTTCGTCGAGGCGCTTGACCATGCCACAGTACCCTCCCAGGTGGCGTCCCGAGTTCCCCTGGAGCGCCGCCAAATCTGGGGGAAGCCATTTACCCGCATAACGCTCCGCGTACTCTGCAGGAGCGGGATAATCATCGCGGCTGTTTTGCTGATGAGGTTCCAAGTAGGAAAGGAAGAGAAAGAAAGGTCTCTCATGCGGTCGCGCAAGGTAAGCGAGGGCCGCGTCCGTGAGCGCGTCCACGCGATATCCAGAAAGTGAATGCTCCCGATCGCTTTCGTCATAAAGCCGACAGTCGTAGGCATCAGAAACCAGTTCTAATATATTCGCTGCTAACCAATCCTCATAGCCCCCACGATACTCGGGAGCGACAGCGCCTGGCTGATCTTTCGGCGCCAGATGCCACTTACCGATATAGGCTGTTTGATAACCTGCCGCGCAAAAGTGAGTCGCTAACGTGGGAGTTCCCGGCTTCAAGAACTGCCGGTTAGAAAATACTCCCGTTTGGGAGGGGTAATATCCCGTCTGCAAGNNCAAAATTGGGCATGAGATCGAGCGGGTTACCATGCAACCCAGCACAGTCCCAACGTTGCTGATCGGTAAGCAAAACAATAACGTTGGGACGCGGAGACGCACTCATGCTGAGTTAAAACTCGAGCGTTCCGGTAAGGCGATAGGATCGAGGATCACGCACATACAAACGGCGAGGTCCGCTGAAATCTCCATTCCAACGCGCGGTCGTCACCAAGTACGAATTCGTTAAATTACGAACGNNAGGTGAGTTGCGATTTCTTCAACCAGGGGGTCCGAAACTTATAGCCGGCAAAGGCATCCACATAAACGGACTCATTTGAAAAGTAATCACGTCCGGTGGTCGTGTCCGTTTGTGAGAAGATTTTGCTCTGGTAGCGAACCGCACCTCCGACAAACGCTCCCTTAAGCCGCCCCTCGCTGAACCCATAGCGACTCACGAGATTGGCTTTGTGCGGAATATTGCCGAAGCCCTGCTCCTGGGCTGCAGCGCGTCCGCTAATCTCATCGTTCTCGATGATGGCGATGCGCTCCTCAACAAAGGCCTGCAAAGCCGGGTTCCCCTGGGCGAGCGCGCGCCACTCGGAGAACTTTGCAGTGAAGAAGGTGCGCCCTTCCTCGAAGAAATTCTCACGATCACGCAAACTGTGTGAATACGTCGCGCGAAACGTCCAATTCCTGGTCGGGTTCGCAACTAATTCGACTTCGTAGCCATGGGTGGCGGTGTCGATAATGGCCGCGTTCCAATTGAAACCTTGCGCATCGGCTTCCGACTGGGTGATTCGACCCAATCGGACGAACTCCGCTAGCACCTCTAACGTCTGCGAACGACCCAATGCCGTCGCATTCGCGACTGCGCCACTCGGGGAGACGGCTGCATCGCCCACCTGCGAGGTATCAAAATAGTTGATTCGAGCAAAGTAACGATCATCACCCAAGAGGTCGATCATCACACCCGCCTCCCAGTTTTTACCCTCGGGTGTGGGAGGAATCCGACCGTCAGGGAGAATACGGCGATCGAACCGTGGCGCACCGATATTGCTCGACTTGTTTGAGAGCAGGGAAATGCGACGCGTCACCGCCAGANNGCCGTCAACGTGGTTGCCTTGATATCGTTCCGATTGAATCCAGGGAGTGCCGTCACTTCATTCAGGATACGCTCGCCTGAAGCAATCCGCGCATCACCGGCCGCGACACGACCTGAGGTGGTATCGTAGTATTTAATTTGATCTTCACGATACCCCAACGTTGAGGAAAGGCGCCGGAACCAGGTGGCATCCGGGCGATTGAACCACGTACTCTGAGCCGCGATAACGTAGCTGGAGATATCTTTGCGAGAAATGAGTTCGCCGGTGGTCACGCTCCGACTGGAGAGCGTGTTACCGAGATACGTAAACGGCGTGATCGGCGCATAGAGCCCGTGCAGCGCGTAGGTGGAATAATTCGCCTCTGTGAGGTAGTTCCGTCGCCAGACCGCATTCTGCACATTCTCGGGAGCGCCGACATTCTGCACCGATGCTCCGTTCTGATTAACGAGAATCTCTCGATTTGCCCGAGTGGTCTCGTCAGTGACTGCGTTCTCGTAAAGCGCTGCGATTCGATGGTTCCCCAACCACTTTGCATCTAACTCGTAGACACCAGTAAACCGGAGTACCTCGTTTTCGGTGAGGGTAAAATCGCCACGTTGGTTCGATTCAAGATAGAGCTGACCAGCACGCGGATTGTTGATGTTACCCGAGCCGCTCGGTGCTAACAGTGTCCGATTGGGATCTCCGTAGAGGTCCATATTGTTGCTGTTGTAGAAAAACGTGCGAGCGCGCGAATCAGTGTGATTGCGGAAGTAGCCTGCCTGAAATACAAACCGCTCGCCCACTTCCTGATCGAGCACGACTTGTCCGCTGTTGAAATCCCGCTTCAACCACACCTCAGGTCCGGCCCAGTTGACGTCCAGGGGGAACACCGAGAGGGGAAGCAAAGTACCTCCGGGCTTAGGGGCCGTTGTCGTCTGCAATCGGGCTCGAAGATTGGACACAAATCCATCCTGAGCGAAGTAGGTGAAACGTTGGTTGTTGTTAAACGCTGCCAATCCGACTGCCTGAGCGGCAGCGGTCGGAGTAGGCAATGCTTCGGTAACAGTCCGGCCGGTAGCATCCCACACGGTAAACTGATCACTGACATTCCAGCGCAGACCGAGGCTCTTATCCGTGAAGCCATCTTCGTAAGACGCCGACAAAGTCGTTGTCTTAAACGGCTTGAACGTCATTCCAACCGTATATCGTTTCTGGTCGTCATACTCGTAAGTCCGCCAGGTCTCCGATTCCTGATACACCCCGTTCACTCGCACCGCCAAACGCCGAGGAATGATGACTTGATTAAGATCCGTGGAGTACCGCCACGTATCCCAGGATCCCGCTTGAACTTGTCCCACGTAACGACTGCGGTCCACTCGAGCTTTTTTCGTGGAGAGGGCGACAATACCACCGGCATCACCCGAACCGAAAAGAATCGAATTGGCTCCGGAAGCGACTTCCGCCCGTTCGATGTTGTACAAGTCCTGAGGAATCGCCGTGGCAACATAGTCCGTCGAGATATTCGCGGGGATGCCGCGGATGCGGAAGGGCTCGCCACCACGAGAGTTAAAGTCACGCGGGTTGTTGAATCCTGCCCCTTCAGCATCACCGGCGTTCAGTTCCGCGTTGGTGGCGAAGGCGAGCATCTCGGTCACACTGGTAGCCGCGATGTCGGATAGAAACTCAGGCGTGAAGGCCGAAATGGCCGCCGCCGTATCTTTCAAACTCGTGTTGAGGCGACTGCCCGAAGTGGTATTGGCCGCTTGGTAGCCAACATCCTCGTCGGGGCGGACTTCGAATGGCGAAAGCTTCATGACGTCGTCAGNNTGTTTCGGTGGTAGATGGAGAAGCGACCTGAGCCGTGCACAGTGCGAGCGAAGGAAGGACCAGTACGCCCGTTTTTGCTCCTCGGATAAATTGGGAAATCGTCAGTTTCATAGGGAAAGGTCTAAATGAGAACGCATTCCTTCATTGAATCGCGGCGTAGATGCGCCGAGTGAAGGTCCGCACTCAAGGGGTAGTGAGAAGGGCTGCGCTATTCTCAGCTCAGGTGATGATTGCAGGCAACGCGTGAGGCATTCAATTCGTTGAATGCTTCTGCCACTCGGAAGAACGGTACCGCCCTGCAAACTCGAAGCCTTCGATCGGATTTTCATACGAACGCATCGCAGTTCCGACCTCTCCACCAAGTCAATGAATGAGCCAGCGCGTCACCCAATCTTCACCCGTTCCGGAATCATTCAACGAATCGCATAATGCAGCTCTTGCGGTCACGCAATTGGCCCTCTCAAAGTCACTTTGACTATCTGCACACAAATCCGCCACTCCGTGCAGTGCCGACCTCTCACGTAGGTTTCTTCCGCAGACCAAAAGTTCGGACCTCTCTAGGCCATCGCTAACGGCCCCGCTGACTCAGCTCGGCCCACTTCATCACCGGATTGGTCGTTGCGTTTGCCCGTTGACGTAGGAAGGACGAATCCTTTGCTCATGTCGTTGAATAAAATCGGGAAACCCATCGTCACGCAGCAAATGGTGGCCGATGCCGTCGACGTACATCTTTCAACGGTATCGTTGGCCTTGCGGAACGACCCCCGCTTGCCTGAGCGCACACGGCGTAGGATCCAGGACGCGGCCAAACGTCTCGGCTATACTCCCAACCCCCTTGTATCGATTCTGCTTTCACGAGTCCGACGGCGCAACTCCGACTATCGAGGAACACTGGGATATGTGCATACAGCTCCGGCAGATACACCTCGGCTTACCGAAAGGGTTTTCCGTAACTACATCGAAGGCGCCCAGAGACGCGCCTCCGAGTTAGGATATCACCTCGACGAGTTCTCCCTCGGCCCATCCTTGAACGGACGTCGTCTGGTGGAGATGCTCAGAACTCGCAACATCCTAGGGCTGGTTGTGGAGCATATGCCCGGGGAGCACTGTCCCGATCGTCGACTGCCTTTTGACATCAACCCGTTTGCGGTGGCATCGCTGGGGGTGCCACTTGCTGATCCACATATCCACTACGTAGCCAACGATCAATACATGCGGGCAGTGTTGGCTGCACGCGAAGCGCTTGCTCTGGGATATCGTCGACTAGGGTTGGTCGTAAGCGAAAATTTCGATACTCGCATGGCTCACCGGTGTTCTGCCGGTTTCTGGGCGGTCCAGGAGTACACGCCGGGCCTCGCTCGCCTGCCCATCTGTCTTCTGCGAAAAGACGAACCTGCTGCCCTCCGGCGATGGCTTAGCCAGCATCGTCCGGACGTCGTTCTGGGAACGCATCACTTTGTTCTCACGCAGCTTCAATCACTGGGAAAAAATGTCCCGGGCAATCTAGGATGGGTTCATCTCGATTGGGTTCCTGAGTTCAAAAACAGCAGCGGCGTCTACGGAAATAGCGACCAGATAGGCGCCGCAGCAGTGGAATTGGTCGTCTCTCAACTTCATCGGGGAGAAACCGGTCCCCGGACCCACGGTGTTAACTACTTCGTTTCAGGCACATGGCAGCCAGGAAAAACGCTTCGCCGGGTTGGACCTTCCCTCGACCTTGATGCTGCATTTTTTTCGGACAGCTAAGATTGCTGAAAATCGAATGTGACTTCAGGCGATGATTTCGTGGACCACATTGCCGAAAACGTCAGTCAGCCGGAAGTCGCGCCCACTGTAGCGAAACGTCAGCTCTTCGTGATTGATCCCGAGGAGATGAAGAATCGTCGCATGCAGATCATGCACATCGACGACGTTTTCAATTGCCCGATAACCGTAGTCATCGGTGGCCCCATGAATGTGCCCTTTCTTTACGCCCCCGCCCGCCATCCAGATAGAGAATCCTTGTGGATTATGGTCACGTCCCTTTGTGCCCTGTGCGAACGGAGTTCGGCCAAATTCTCCCGCAAAGATCACTAACGTCGAGTCGAGCAATCCCCGTGCCTTTAAATCTTGGATCAAGGCTGCAATCGGCTGATCCACCGCGGACGCGTTGCGGGTGTGATTCTTGATCAAGTCATCATGTGCATCCCAAGGAGCTACGGGAAGCACCCCCTTTACGCACGTTACTTCGACAAAACGCACGCCGCGTTCGACCAGCCGTCGAGCGAGTAAGCATTCCCTTGCATACACGGAGAGCAGCGGGTCCGGTGAATCCATCCCGTAAAGCGCCCGCGTGGCCGGCGATTCGCCTCGTAGGTCGGTGAGGTCCGGCAATGCCGCCTGCATGGCAAATGCGGTCTCGTAGTTACGAATGGAGGCTTCAAGCGCGTGGCGCCCACCGGGTGTTCTCGCCAGGAATTCACGATCCGCCACAGCAATCAGGTCAAGCTTGGTTCGTTGCAGTGTCGGGCTATCCGCGGGNNTGGTGATGCACGGCTGGCAGGAATCCGTTGCTATAGTTTCCAAGTCCACCCATGGGAATCATTCCACCATTCAGGACCACGAAAGCTGGAAGGTTTTGATTCTCTGTCCCTAAACCGTACGAAATCCATGATCCCATGCTCGGCCGTCCAACAATCGAGTGGCCTGTGTGCATGAAATAACAGGCCTGCGCGTGCTCAGGAAACTCAGCCTTCATGGACCTGATAAAACAAAGCTCATCCGCAACGTTGCGCAGGTGAGGAAATAGATCGCTGACAGGAATGCCGGCCCCTTTCGACTGTTTGAACTCCCACGGGCTCCCGAAGACAGACCCGTTATTGTCAAATTGGGTGGCGTCCATCNNCCATCTTGAGCTGAAACGGCTTACCGTGCTCCTGCGTCAATCGCGGTTTAGGATCAAAACTATCCACCTGCGACACGCCCCCGTCCATAAAAAGCAAAATTACATTTTTCGCGCGCGCCACCGGCCGAGGCAGAGCAGTCGCTGCTTTTCCTATGCCACCGACCATTCCAGCGAGTGCCATCCAACCAAAACCATGCGCAGAACGACGAAGCATCTCTCGTCGAGACAGCAGAGAATGAGGCGCAACAGGTGTCATGGGATATAGAGAAACTCTTTCCNNCCACGCCTCGACTGAATCCGCCTCGGCCAGGAAGAGCGGTCGGAGCCGCGAAACCTCTTCAGTCCTTGGAGGCCGACCAAGGGCCTCCTCATACATCCGCGTTAGCCTTTGCAGCGGATCGGGAAACTCAGCCCTCACTCTCTCGGCCCACACGTTTGCCTGATGAAGAACGAAGGGATCATTCAATAAGGCCAAACTCTGTGCAGGCACGTTGGAAAGTGTTCTCGCCCCTGTCGTCATCGCTGGGCTCGGTTGATCGAACGCTTGCAAAAAGTCACTGCGACAATTTCTGCGCATTTCCAAATACAGGCTCCGTCGTCCGTGTCCGTCGAGTGGACCGCTCGGGGGCTGTGATGTATCCACCGAGACTCTATAAAAATTTCTCACCGGTGCTCCGCCCACGTCTGGGTTCAAGTTGCCCGCCACCGCGAGCAGAGCATCACGGATCTCCTCCGCTTCGAGGCGTCGGACCAAGGCATGCTGCAAATAAAGATTACCTGGATCTCGCTCTTGTGCGTCAGCCGACGGATCGCTCGAAAGGCGCCATGTGCGCGATAAGACCAACCGGCGGACGAGACGTTTGATGGACCATCCATCGTTCACAAACTCAGTTGCTAAATAATCGAGAAGCTCGGGGTGACTCGGTTTCGCACCGAGCTTGCCAAAATTATCCACCGTGGGAACAAGCCCTTGGCCGAACAACCAATGCCAGATCCGATTAACCATCACGCGTGCCGTTAAGGGATTGGCAGGACTTACCAACTCCTTAGCCAAGGACAAACGACCGCTCCCTGCCGCTTGATACGCCACCGGGGACGATCCTAAAACCTCAAGATAACGGCGGGGAATAGCGGGGCCCGACTTCAGATGATTTCCGCGGGGAAAAAGGTCCGAATCCAAACCATTTCCATCATCACGCAATCCCGGAACCCGGGTGGCCTGGGGGATCCGCGCCTCGTGGAAGCGATAGCGTTCCATCACGTCGGCCATAGCTGCCGATGTCCGATCTAAGCGTGTTTCCAAAAGCCCAAGAGAAACGACTTCACAAAGCAGAAAAAGCTGCTGCTCAGTCGCGTTTCCTGACCGCCAGGCGTGAAATGCTTCCTCGCTAGCACTCGCCAGCCTACGACCTACCTCCTGCCAATCGGCAGCGTCCTGCTGCCAAAATGAATCCGGCAGCATCTTCATACGTGGTTGCCACGCCGCAGGATGAAAAATGATTTCGACCACTCCAAACCCCGACCGCCCGTCAGTTTCTTCAAATTTTTCCCGTATCGGTCCAATCTCTACATAGGGACGATCATCCCGCGTGAAAAATTCAATGTAAGCCCGGCGCCCCTTCCATTGATCCCGCATTCGCCACGTGTACCATTGTAGATGCGAGAACTCCAACGTCGGATTGACCCCAGCATAGAGGGTGCTGTCTCCCTGAAAATTCTCGATGACAAGACGCGCGCGTGCGCCCTGGTGACCTCCCGCCAGTACACTGATGCAATCATCCTGGATGGTGAAGTCCGGTGATCGCAACATCCCCCCATGACGATCCGAAAGCGCGTCTGAAAAGTAGCCTGCAGGTCGAACGGCACGCACAGACTGATCCCCCTGTGCCGTCAACGCATAACTTCCTGCCGGTTGGACTTCGGGCGACAAACCGGGACCGCTGACTCTCCATCCCGTCGGGAACGCTACACGAAAATCCGCGTAGACCCGCCCTCCAGCAGGAAGTGGCTCTAGTGGTGAAGCAGAGGCACGAGCGATCTCCTGCCAGGTTTTCCGAAACGCCTCCTCGTTTTCCGCCTTCACTCAAGGTAAGAATTGAGCAAAGAGGACATTCTTTTTCGCCCAGGTCGCGAGAGCGAAGGTACGTCGCCAAGGATCCGTAGGTAATTGTTCCGCGAAAGGGCGCTCTCGTTCCAACACGGTAGGACGGGTGCCAATGAAGGCTGCTGCATCTTGCAGACGTTGCGGCCATTTTTCCAGCTGTGAAGACAAGGTGGGAGCAATCAAAGGCGGTACAGCTGACTTGATCCGCTCCAGAACCGCATTTTCCCGGACAAACACTTCGGGTGCTTCCAAGATATGGGTAGCAGCGCGCGAGCTGCGCAGGATACCATACATCGCATAGAAGTCCTCGTCTCCCATGGGATCGAATTTGTGATCGTGACAACGTGCACACGATAGCGTCATCGCCTGAAACCCTTTGGAAAAGGTATCGATCTGCGTGTCGATCACCGCGATTTCCTCACGCTTTACGTCCACCGGGGTCTGGAAGAATTCTACAAAACGCCAGAAGGCCGTGCCGATCACCGCCTCGTTTTTACCGTCGTGCCAACGAGGGGAAATCAGATCTCCGGCGACATGCTCTTCTACAAATCGATCATACGGCACGTCGGCATTAAACGCACGGATGAGGTAATCTCGATACCGCCATGCGAAAGGCAGAAGGGAGTCGCGCTCCAGTCCATGGGTTTCGCTATAGTGAACAACATCCATCCAGCGACGTCCCCAGCGCTCACCAAAGTGCACCGATTCCAAGGCACGATCGACAAGCCGTTCGTACGCGTCAGGCCTTTGATCTGCAAGAAACGCGCGCACATCTTCCGGCGACGGAGGCAGCCCCAGTAGCGCAAACCACAAGCGCCTAATGAAGGTCTGCCGGTCCGCGTCCTTTGCAGGCGTCAGATTGTGAGCATCCAAGGCGGCAAGGATAAACCGATCGACGTCGTCACGCGCCCAAGACGCGTCTCGAGGTTGGGGAACCGGAGAGTGATTCAGAGGCTGGAAAGGCCAAGCCTTGGCACCCTCCACCATGTCTATGCCTCCCTTTTCTACGGTCCCAAGCGACGTTCGCGGGTCGTAAGCTCCGTCACGCACCCATTTCTCCAATATGGCAATCTCGTGNNGTCGGGTTTTCCGGCAATCACCGCCGGGCCTGTCTCCCCTCCAAGCTCCCAGCCTGCTCGCGAGTCCAAAGCCAACCCTGCCTTAATCTTCTGGTCGTGGGAATGGCATTCGAAACACCGCTGCTGTAGAATGGGCAGCACCTGGTCGCGAAAATGCGCATCAGGGGACTCGGCACCAGGGGCAGTCCAACCCAGAGACGTCCCCAAAAAGAGAGTGAGGAAACATGGGCAAGACCGTCGTGTACAGCAGGAGAACTTAGACCAAAGGAGTAAAAAAATCATCGGGGCACCGACGCTAAAGGAGTCCCTGCTATCCAACGTGAGGAGGCTGATTCGGGCAATCCTAACCTGTCCGTGTCAGACCCCGAATTAGAGACGTCATCTCAAAATACGTTTNNCGATGGAACGATGTTCGCTGCACCCCGCGCGACGGTGGGCCAGAGGAAGCCATCTCAGGAAATCTGTTCCCCATAACAATCATTCCGCCCCCAATCACGATAGCTATGATTACTACAAAGACGAATCACCCAGTTAACTATTAATTCCTCTCATCATAATACTCTGACCGGTCACTCCCTAGGTGAGTCCAACGACCCAGCTGCACAGAACGGCACCGCGCCCAACCCTTAAAGATGGGGTTAGCTCACTACGTGCATGAGCTCCTTTACCCATAGGACTATAGAAGAAACTCTTTATACATTCCTTTTTCTATTCGTTATATCGAGCTACCCTTTAGCTGACTGCTGGTTGTGTCGAAAAGCACCTACCTCCAGCCTTGCAGTAGAACAGTGTCGCACCCCTCCGGTCACGGCCTGTGCGCTGCGCCTCTTCGTCGTTCTTATGAAAATGCTCCAGCACAGTGTCGCAGCAATCAAGTTCGTAGCTCCGTCCCTCATTCTTACTCTGGTAGCCGTTACGATTGGTATTATCGGGTTAAGAAGCTTGGGTGAAACCAAACAGGGGTTAGAAGCCGTCTACCACGATCGTGTCGTCCCCCTGCAACAACTGAAGAGCATCGCCGACGATTACGCAGTTCTGATTATAGATGCGGCCAACAAGAGTCACCTCGGCCTCATGACAGGCAAAGATGCACTCGCTGGGGTCGTCCAAGCACGCGAGCGAATCAATCAAAGTTGGGCGGCGTACCGCTCGACCACACTGACTCCTGAAGAAAAGCGGTTAGCCGACGAGTTGGACCAACTGTTCACCGCCACCAATGCAAGTGTGGACGAGTTTCAAAAATTTCTTTCGGAAAATCCCGGCAATCTCAAAGATCAAGTCGGTCGCTTCAACGGACCTCTTTATACAACAATCGATCCCCTCTCGACCAAAGTCACTGAGCTGTGTGACTTGCAGCTACGGGTAGCCAAAAGCGAGTACGANNCGAGCCGTCAGCCTATGGTTGTTGGGTCTCGGTGCCACTACTGGGCTGGCTCTTGCGGCATTGACGGCAGTTTCCACGACACGTCTCCTGGCTCGTATTCAACAAGCGGTGACTGAGCTCCAAGAGGTCTCTGACGAAACTGCCGCCGCCGCCAATCAGGTTTCTTCGTCTAGTCACACGCTCGCTGAGAGCTCAAGCGAGCAAGCAGCCTCACTAGAACAAACGAGTGCCTCGTTGGAAGAGATTTCTAGCATGACCAAGCGCAACTCTGAATCCGCAGGTCAAGCCAAGGACTACGCGACGCAGACACGCCAGACCGCAACTCATGGGGCCACGCAAGTCGAGTCCATGTGCGAGGCGATGACTGCAATCAAAGACTCATCCAGCAATATTGCCAAAATCGTGAAGACGATCGACGAAATCGCCTTNNATGCAGCCGTCGAAGCAGCTCGCGCCGGTGAAGCAGGTGCAGGTTTCGCTGTCGTGGCCGATGAAGTACGCAATCTCGCACAACGCTCCGCCGCGTCCGCTCGCGAATCAGCTCAGCGAATCGAGGAGTCCGTCACACGAAGCGAACGGGGTGTACAGATCAGCACACAGGTCGCCGAAAGCTTCAGCCAAATTGTCAGCAAGATCGGCCAGGTGGACGAGTTGGTCACCGAAATCGCCACCGCATCCTCTGAACAACATCAGGGTACCAGCCAGGTGACGATCGCTGTGGCTCGAATGGACAAGGTGACTCAGAGCAACGCTGCGAGCGCCGAGGAAACTGCCAGCGCGGCCGAGGAGTTGAACGCCCAATCGAATCGGATGCGTGAGGTGGTACAAAAGCTCTCAGCCGTGGCAGGCCTTACTCGAACNNCCGTGGAAAAAACTGAGTTTCGGAAAACAGCCAACGAAGAGTGAGGCAGAACTGGCAGCTGCGTCATTCGAATCATAACCGGTCTTCAGCCCATGGCTACTGCGCCTTGGGTTGCCCCGGCTCACGCGGGGTCCAGCGATAGGCAGCGAGAGAATTCCGCCAAAAGTACTTTTCCGCCGCCTCGTAGCTCTGGTTTCGGAAATAGGTACGAACGAGCCCAAGGACTTCATCATAGCTCGCATCCGGCNNCGGCTCACTGTTAGGCCAATCGCTCCCGTAAATCACTCGGTCGATGCCAAATCGTTCCACGATCAAGTCTAGCCGCGCGCGGTGCGCAGCAACATCGCGAGACGCGGGCCCATTCACGGCGCGGAGAACTTGGGAGATCTTAATGTAAACCTGAGGACGTTCGCTCAACCGCGTGAGCAACGAGTCTAACATCTTTTGCGCATCAGCATCAGCCGGCCGCGGCATGCCTGGCAGATGATCGATTACCACCCGTAGTCCGGGAACCTGATCCGTTAGCCGAACCACCGCGGACAAAAGCGCGAGGTTGGGATTCGCTGTATCCAGTACTAAGCCTGTTTCTCCCAATAGTCGTAGATGCTCGATCACAACGGGACGATTTAANNTGGCCTAGCTCCAAATTTCCAATCACGCCGACGATCATTGGATCGCTTTGTGCCACGCCTAAAACCCATACATTGTCCTCTGGCCAAGGGCTGCATTCCAGGTGAATGGCCCCGCGCACGCCCAAGCGCTGGGCTAACGCTCGAAACCGGGGCGGCAAAGTGGTACGGTAAATTTTATTCTGAGTCTTCGCAGGCCAAGGAACCCCTTGCGGACGAGTGGGATCGAACAAGTGGATATGCGTGTCGATAACGGGGATTTCATCGACGCTTAGTCTACCAGTCGACGCCAATGCGAGGCCCTGAGCACCTAACGCGAGG
>DKKJ01000428.1 GCA_002455175.1 Opitutaceae bacterium UBA6669 | reverse complement strand
CCAATAGCCCGGCGATACTGAGAACGGTGATGGGCAATCCCTTGGGATCATTCGGAATCGAGTTGGTGATAATCAACTCGTCGATCAACCCCTCGGACAACCGCTCCCGCGCGATATTGCTGAGCATACAATGGCTTACCGCCGCTCGTACGCTCCGTGCGCCATGTTCCCGTAGCAGCCGGGCCGCCGCCGTGAGTGTTCCTGCCGTCTCAGTAATGTCGTCAACGANNGTAGCACTCGTGCGTTTCTTGGCCACCAGCCCTAATCCCGCTCCCAAGACATCCGCGTACGCAGCCGCCATCTTCATTCCACCAACATCCGGCGAGCAGACGACCAGGTTCTCTTTGGGACTTTGCGCCAGGTACTTGAAGAGCACCGGCGACGCGTAAAGGTGATCAACCGGAATGTCGAAAAAGCCTTGGATCTGCTGGGAGTGAAGATCCATGGTCAAAATGCGATTGGCGCCGGCAGCCGTGAGCAAGTTAGCCACGAGCTTGGCGGTGATCGGCACCCGCGGCTGATCCTTCCGGTCTTGCCGCGCGTAGCCATAGAACGGCAGCACAGCCGTGATGCGATACGCGGATGCACGGCGGCACGCATCGATCATGATCAACAACTCCATCAAGGTGTGGTTGGATGGAGGACAGGTCGACTGGATGAGAAACACATCGTAGCCACGGATGTTCTCATTGATCCGGACGAAGGATTCGCCGTCCGGAAAACTCGTGACCGTCGCCTCCCCCAAACTGATGCCGATATGGCGGCACATTTCCTCGGCCAGGCCGGGGTTGGAATTGCCAGAAAAGACTTTCAGGCCGGGCTTGTTGCTCATAGGTGCTGGTCGCGAGACGTTACCGAACCGTTTCAGTCGAGGAAGACTTTTTTAGCTCCGAAAGCTCAGCTTCGAGCGTCTGCACCCGCTTGAACAGGTCAGGAAGGCGTTGTTTCAAAACATTGATGCGTTGCTCAAGCTGGAATGGGAGACCGGGAGTCCCGCGCACAAAGCTACCCGCTGGCAAGTCGGACGTTATGCCCGCCTGTCCTCCCGCTTTCGTGCCCTTACCGNNTGCCCACCGATCCCTGCTTGCCCTCCCAGGACCACGTAGTCCTCCAAGGTAGTGCTACCCGAAACTCCCGCTTGGGCACAAATGAGACAATGCCGGCCGATGGTCACATTATGAGCAATTTGGACGAGGTTATCAATTTTCGTCCCCTCACCCACCCACGTCCGACTAAAACGGGCGCGGTCCAAAGTAGAGTTGGCCCCAATTTCCACATCGCTGCCTACCTCGACGATTCCCACTTGCGGCACTTTCACATGACGCCCGCCTACGAAATCGTAACCGAATCCATCTGATCCTACGACGGCCCCGGGTTGCAGACGTACCCGGGAATGCAAACGACATCCCGCTGTTACTTTAGCTCCTACTTGCAGCCAACAGTCATCACCAATTGACACCGCTTGACCCAAAAAAACTTGGGCCTGGAGCACCACGCGCTCACCGACTTCTACGCCCTCCTCAATGACACAAAGCGGCCCAACGGTAGCCGAAGCCGCAATCTTCGCTGAAGCAGCCACCACCGCGCTTGGATGAACACCCGGAGCGGGTTTGGGCCAGAGCGTCTGCTCCAGCCTTGCACATACGAGCGAAAGAGCCGCCGACGGATTTTCCACCAGAAGGTAAAGCTGGTCGGACGCGGGTTCTCCCACGTAATCAGCGGGCAAAAGAACGACAGAAGCCTGGGTCTCGGGGACTTGCGCTTTATACTTCTGATTACCTAGGAACGAAAGATCACCGACCTGCGCAGCCGTCAGCCCGGCGATACCTTGTACAGAACGGCTCGTTTGGCCGCGAACCGACCGCGGCTTTACGATCGCAATGACCTCATCGATGGAAAAGGAGACCTCCATATCTATGTAAGAGTGAAAAAAGCCGAACCGCCTGGCAACGCGGCGTATCACAAAAAAACCCGCCCGGAAATCGGGCGGGTTTTTGAAAACCAGTGAAAGGAGCCTTACTTCTTGGTTCCGGGGAACGTGACCGCTGGGGCTTCTCCGGCCGCAGGAGCGGGAGCAGCACCGGCCTTGGAGGCCGCAGCGGGAGCAGGCGCGGCAGGACGATCTTTGTTCACTTCCTTCAAAACCTCTTCGGTGATGTCGTAAGCGGGATCGAGGTAGATAAAGGCAGAGATGCCCGAGATGGTGCGCCCTGATTTGTCGATGACCATCGTCGCACCTTTTTTCTTGGCGATGTCGGTCGCGACCTTGCCGATTTCTTCGAGAATAAATTCCTGGAAGGAACGAAGGCGCTGTTGCAGCTGTTGTTCAACGTTACGACGGAAGACCTGTACGTCTTGCTGCTTGCGCTCGATTTCCTGCATTTTCTCCTGCGCATCACGCTCAGCCTTGGCTTTGGCTTCGTTAGAAGCGACCGGACTGTTGCGCGTGCTTTCGAACGCTTCCGCGAGCTCTTTGTATTTCTCGACCAAGGCATTCCCTTCCTTGGACAGACGCTCGAGCTCAACTTGAGCTTTCTGTTCGTCGACACGAAGTTTGGCCGTATTCTCCTCCGTCTTGTAGTGGCCTTCGTAAAGCTTCTGCATGTCGATGACGAATACCTTCGGGGCTGGTTGCGCCTGGCTCAGGAGCGCAAAGGAGCCGAAAGCGGCCAGTGAAATAAGGAGTCGGAGGACTTTGTTCATAACTTAGGTTTGAAAGGACAGGGGGTTATCAGAAGCGGGTACCGAAGGAAAAGTTAAATTGGTTGCCCTTCTTGTTAAAGCGGTCGCCCGTGATCGGGATACCGAAGTCAAGGCGCAAGGGAGCTCCAGCGACGAACAAGCCGAGACCGAAACCAAAGTTGTCGTTATAGGAGCCAGGGTTAAAGTCGTAAGGATCATCGTTGATGAAACCCGCATCATAGAAAATCGCGAAGCGGATAGGACTGACAATATCGATGGTGTACTCGATCGAAAGGAAGCCGTAGCTCTGGCCGCCGATGGGTTCACCTGCGCTATTTTTCGGACCCACATCACGGTACTCGAAACCGCGCAAGGTGTAAGGGCCTCCCAAGGTGAAGTACTCGAAGCGGGGTTTACCTTTGTCGTTGTTGCCAAAGGTATCCAAAACTCCGAGACGACCAATCACCGCCAAAACTTGGCTCTGGGTGTCAAAGACGGGGAAGAACTGAGATCCACGGAATTCCGCTTTGTAGTAATTGAAATCGGAACCGATCGCGTCGGTCGAAAGATCAAGGTTCAACTCCGCACGGTTACCACTCGTGGTATTGATAATCTTGTCACGCGTGTCGCGAAGGAGTTGTAGGCCCACCGTAGAAAGGAAGCTCTTCCCTTCTGGATAGAACAGCTGAATGGACTCATCCACGTCACGAATTTCGATCTCTTGCGCGGTGTAAGCCAACTTGGCTTCAACCAACTCGAAGAGTCGCTTACGCAGGTAGACTTCGCCCCCGGTACGAATCTCTTCGTAATAGGCGCTCTCGTAGTCAGAGCTCGTCCGAAACACACTAAAGCCCAGCGCCAATTCGCGCTCGAACAACCAGGGCTCTTCGAAGGACATCACCACTTCGCTCGAGTAAGAACCCAGCTGCATACGAAGGCGGAACGNNGAAGCTACGGCGGTTAAACAAATCGAAATTGGATTGGGTCAGCTCGGCAAAAATGACCGCCCGCTCCAACGAGCTGAAACCAGCACCGAAGGTCAAATTGCCCGTACGACCTTCCTTGACCGCTACCTTCAAATTACGCCGAGACGGAATATTAGAGGTTTCGGGAGTCGTATTCACGTCTTCGAAGAACCGCGTGTTTTCCAAGCGCTGCTTGGAAATCTTCATCCGCACCATGTCGAAAACCTCACCCGGACCTAGCACGAGTTCGCGTAGGATCACGATGCTCTTGGTCTTGGTGTTGCCTTCGATCTTCACCGATTCAACGAAGAACTTTTCGCTCTCCTGAATCTGGTATTCAACGTCGATGTTTCCGGTCGCAATGTTCGGCTTGCGGTTAAGGCGCACGCGCGTGTCGAGATACCCGTCGCGTCCATAGAAATCTTCGATCGCGGTGACGTCCTTATCGAGCTTGGACGGAGTAAAAATCATCCCGCTCTTTTGTTGCAGAATCAAACGCAGCAAACCGGTTTGATAGAGTTTGTTGCCATTGAAGGTGATGTCACCCACCCGATACCGTTTCCCCTCTTCCACTCGAATCGTGATCACCAGCTCCTTAGGGTTAGGGTAGTCGAACTGAATCTTGTCGAAGTCGATGGCGACGTCGAGGAAGCCCTGCTCTCGATAATAATCGCGGACTTTTTCCAAGTCGTCTTCGAATTGGTCATCCTTAAAACGACCGGACCCCGTCAGCCAGGAGAACATCCAGTGGCGCTTCGTTTCCATCTCTTTGCGAAGCCGCCGCGGCTTCACATTGTCGTTTCCGACAAAACGGATGCTATCAATCTTAACCTTGTTCCCTTCCTTGATCTTGAAAATGACGGTGCCGAACCCGGTGCTGCGATCCCGCTCAATGGCATAGGTGATCGAAACCTGGTTGTAACCTGCCTTCTGGTAGTACTCACGAATCTTCTCCGCATCTTCCTTCACCTGACGCTCATCGAGCGCCATGTTAGCCCGCGTTTTCGCTTCCTTTTCCAAACANNCGTAGACGAGGTTCACGCTCTGATCATTCCCCCGGTCACGTTTAACCTCGATGAACTCAAAGAGGCCCGTGCGATAGAGCGACCGGATGTCGCCGTCGATCATGGTTTCATCGAGCGGCCCCCCTTCTCTCACCTGCATGTTGGCCCGCACGACCTGTTCATTGACATTGGCAGCGCCGACAAACTTGACGGTGATGGTGCCGACCCGCTGGGTCGGAGCATTCTGTTGCGTCGGCGTCTGCGCGTTCATGCGCCAGCCACCGGTCACGACCAGCAGGAGGACGGCGACGAGGCGAGCCACCCGGAAGAACGGGTTACTGTGTGTAGTTTTCAAAGCGGGTGATGTCTCGTAGGAACGTAAGCTTCAACTCTCCTACCGGTCCGTTTCGCTGCTTTGCAACGATTAACTCGGCGGAGTCGGCCGCGACTTGGAACTTCTCGTCCGCATCTCTCGGGCGGGCGAGCATAAGCACCACGTCAGCGTCCTGCTCAATAGATCCAGATTCACGCAAGTCGGAGAGTTTTGGGGTACGATTTTCTTTTTCCGCAGCGCGGTTCAATTGACTGAGAACCATGACGGGCACGTCGAGTTCCTTGGCCAGACCTTTTAGTCCACGAGAAATCTCTGCCACCTGCTGCTCACGGGGTGTTTTCGAATCCGTAGGCGCGATCAACTGCAAGTAGTCGACAACAATAAAGCCGAGCTTTTGTCGAGAACTCAAGCGGCGAGCCTTGGCCCGAAGCTCCATGATCGTGAGGTGGGAAGAATCGTCGATGTAGATAGAGGACTTCGAAAACTCGTCCGCCGCTTTCACCAACTCCTGCTGCTCGGCTCCATTTTTGGAGAGAAGGCCGTCACGCAGGAGCTTCATGTTTACCCGTGCTCGAGCACAAAGCATACGCAACGCGAGTTGGGCAGCGCCCATTTCCAGCGAGAAAACCAACACGGGGACGCCTTCCCCTTTGCGCGGCATCGCCGCAGCCTCGACAAAATTCAACGCCAAAGACGTTTTTCCCATCGAAGGACGTGCCGCCAGCACAATCATTTCTTGGCGCTGGAATCCAAAGGTAAATTGATCGAGATCTTTGAAGCCTGAGGAGACACCGGTGAGCTCTCCTTTCTTCATCATCATCTTGGTGATGACGTTCATGGCTTCACGCGTAGGCTCCTTCATCTGCCGCGCGCTTTCCGAAATGCGGTTCTGTGTGACCGCAAATAACTGCTGCTCGATCGTGTCGACGAATTGGTCAATCTCGCCACTGAACTCGTAGCACTGCTCCACCGTGCCCGTCGCCGTACGAATCAGCTCCCGCAACAATGCCTGCTCGCGGACTTTCTCGATAAAGTAATTGGCCTGAGCGGTGGTGGGAATGCGGCTCGCAATCTGAGTGAGAAAGGCAAAACCGCCCACGTCATCGAGTTGCCGTGACGACTTCAACTCCTCCGCCACCACCGCGATATCGATCGGAGCTTGTCGGTTGTAGAGCTCGGTCAGCTTTTCAAAAATCGATCGATGGGCCGGCAGGTAAAACGAGTTCGCGGAAAGCCTAGCTTCCAAGCAGCGCGACACGACTTCGAGCCCATCAAGGAAACAACACGAAAGCAGGTATTCCTCCGCCTCAATGGAGTGCGGTAGCGTGCGACCATAAGCCACCGCTTCACCGCCCTCTGAAGCATCTCTGTCCCCACGTCCTCCGTTTCTCGAACGACGGAATGGAAATGTTTTGGCGGAACTTTCCTCAGCCATCGTGAGAAAATATAGGCGAACGCGCTGAGTGGAAACGAGGGGCGATCATCGTTAGTCCGAGCCAAAGAAAGGGGAAAGCCGCGAGGAGCTCGCGGCTTTCCGGCTCAAAAATCGCCCCGTTCGAACGAATATGCTTATTCCTTCGAAGGCGTACGGCGGGGCTTTTTGCCTTCACGCTTTTCAGGCGCGGGCGCTTCTTGCACCACCGGCTCGATCGGATTTTCGGAAACGACATCAAAAGCCAAATCCACGGATACGTCCGCGTGCAGCTTAATC
>DKKJ01000085.1 GCA_002455175.1 Opitutaceae bacterium UBA6669 | reverse complement strand
GTGGATCGCGCTCAGATGAGCCAAGTCATGATGAATTTGGTCATGAACGCCTCAGAAGCTCTCCCCTCCCATGGAGGGATCATCCGGATTCGAACAGGCTCGACTTGGTTGACACAGGATATGCTTTCGCGGGCCTGCATCGGACAATCTCTCGCTGCTAATCAATACGCTTTTCTCGAAGTTTCGGATACGGGGTGCGGAATGGCACAAGAGACACTCGCTAAAATTTTCGATCCCTTTTTTACCACCAAATTTACGGGCCGAGGACTTGGGCTCGCAGCTGTTCTCGGTATCGTCCGTACGCACGGCGGCGGATTTTTTGTGGAGAGTATTCCCGGAGAAGGCTCCACGTTCCGGATGTGTCTCCCACTACGAGATACTCCAGCGGAGATCCCTCCTGCTCTGGTCGACCGTCCAGCCATCGTCTCAACAGAAACGACGACCGCGCTTCGAATCCTTTTGGTGGATGATGAACCTTCGGTTCGCGATGTCGCCGCCACCATTCTTCGTCGTTCAGGGGGTGAGGTACTAACGGCTTCGGATGGTATTGAGGCCGTTGAGACTTTTCGCCGCGATCCGACCGCCATCGATATCGTGGTGATGGATCTAACGATGCCCGGGCTAGACGGTGTCTCCGCCGCCCATCAAATCCGAACACTGAGAAAAGATGTTAGGGTCCTCTTGATGAGCGGCTATACAGAAAAAGATCCCGCTCTTTTCGGAGCGATTTCCGCACCCCATCACTTCCTTCGCAAACCGTTCACTCGAGAAGATCTTCTGGAAAAAGTTAGCTTGATTATGGCCGAGCAACCAAACTTGGCGACGTAGCGTTAGCCACGTCAAATCTGGCCACACGGTATGAAATGTGCGTGCGTAGCACCCTTTCATGGCCGCCTCCCTGCCCGTAGTACCGCATGATCCCTACCTCGCGCTGCGCGTTCGGAACTATCGCGATTACATGATCGGCAGCTTCCTGTCCCTACTCGGGCGGCAGGCAGTCAGCGTCGCGATTACTTGGGAAATCTATCAATGGACGGGATCAGCCACCGCTCTGGGCTTGGTGGGATTTCTCAACTTGGTCCCGCTGCTGCTCCTTTCACTCCCAGCAGGAGCAATCGCCGATCATTCCGATCGAAGGAAGGTCATCAGTTTTTCCCATCTGATCTTGGTGATCCTTTCGCTCTCTCTCGCGGCGCTGTCGATCTGGCGAGAACATGTTCCTAACCTTGCTCCGCTCCGCTGGACCAACGCTGTCTTACGCGACATCGCGTTACTCTTCGAACGGCACGTCGACCCCTCCACGCTCCGTTTCGACCAACCGGCGCTTCCGCTCATTCTGCTCGTGATGACCGCCATGGCCTGTGCACGTATCATCGGGTGGCCTTCGCGGTCGACCATCGTCCCTCTGCTGCTGCCCCCTCACGCCCTCAGCAACGCCATCACGTGGGGATCGAGCGCTTTCGAAATCGCCACAGTCTTCGGCCCCATGCTCGGTGGATTCATGATCGCTTGGTTCGGCTTTCCGGCGGTTTATGTGTTTGATGCCGTACTCGGAGCGATCTTTTGCTGGGCGGTCATCCGAACGCGCTATTTCAACGCACCGCCTCCCGCGTCTCGAGAACGTTCCTGGCGGCACTTGCTGGCGGGAGCTGATTTTATCTGGAAGCGAAAGGTCATTCTTGGCGCGAGCTCACTCGACCTCTTCGCGACCCTTCTCGGAGGTGCCATCACACTGCTCCCTTTATACGCAGACCGAATCCTCCACGTGGGTCCTATCGGGCTCGGATGGTTACGGGCTGCACCGAGTATCGGTGCATTTGCCATGGCTNNTATGTGGCTTGCTCACCGCGCCCCCCTGGTCCGACCTGGTCGCGCCCTCCTTTGGTCCGTCGCGGGCTTCGGCGTCGCGATCATAGTCTTCGGACTCTCCCATTGGTTTTGGCTTTCCTTCATCGCTTTGGTCTTCACCGGTGTCTTCGACAACGTCAGCGTCGTGGTCCGACAATCGCTTGTCCAACTGCTCACCCCCAATCGATTGCGAGGTCGCGTCACCGGGGTGAACCAGATCTTCATCGGCTCTTCTAACGAAGTGGGCTCTCTTCGCGCTGGCTTTACTGCCGCAGCGTTTGGCCCCATCGCAGCCGTCGTCAGTGGAGGGATCGGAACGTTGCTCGTTGTGGCTCTCATCGCTCGTTCTGTACCGGCCCTAGCTCGTTTGGCCCCTTTGCCCACCCTCAAACCCGAGGACGATGAGGGATTTACCCCGGATACCTCGCCTAAGCCTAAGACGATTTCTTAAAACTGTGTAAACTACTCTACCCAAGGGCAGTGAGCATATCTTTTCATTAGACAGGGTCATCTCGGTTCGTCATGTCGGTCGGCTGTGATCATCGGAGTAGCCATCCAGCGAAAAACCGTGTTCATCTTCACGCTAGCGTTCGCGTTGGCTGCAGCACTCACGGCTTTGACTTTTCAAGAAACGGTGCAGGAACGATTAGGCGAGGCCTTCTACATCACTGGCCTCGCTATCATTGGCTGCATCCTGCTGGTCCTGGCGGGCTACGTCTGGGACCGCGCACTCTTCCAACGGCTCCGCGAGATCAGCGATCGTGCCCGAGTCGTCGCCAACGATTCTACACGTGACGTAGAAAACACGTCTCACGATGAAGTCATCACCCTCGCCCGCCAAATTGAGCGAATGGCCCTTTCCCTTAAAAAAACGGAAGCCAGCTACCGAGCTATGGTCGAACAACAAGACGACCTGATCTGCCGCTACGACTATCAGGGAAAGCTCCTCTTCGTAAACGAAGCGTACGCTCGCTTCTTCGGTCGAACAAAACAGGATCTTCTCGGAACAAACTTTCCCCCACACTTCGCCGCGTATCCAAATTCAGGTGACATTTCGGAAGAGGAGCGTTGCTCCTTCGAACTTGAAATGGAAGGTGAGTCTGGCCGCCACACGATCTTCCATTGGAGTCGACACGCCATCACCACAGAGCTGGATGGCCCCGTCGAATATCAAGCAGTAGGACGCGACATTACCTCGCGGAAGGAGACGGAAGCGGGGCTGCTCAAAGCAAAACTAGCGGCGGAGTCCGCCAATCGATCCAAAGGTGAATTTCTAGCAGTAGTGAGCCACGAACTGCGCACCCCTATCAATGGAAGCTTGGGATTTGCGCGGTTGCTGCAAGGATCTCCCCTGACACCTCAACAGCAGGAACACGTGGAGATGATCGTGTCTGCCAATCGGATGATGGAGCGATTGATCAGCGACCTTCTCGATCTTTCCAAACTCGAATCGGGACGTATTCAAATCGACCGCGAACGCTTCTCCGTTCGCGACTGCGTTGAGAATGTGATCGCCTTTTTCACTCCCAAGGCGAGTTCATCCGGACTCACGCTCTCCTACTCGATCGCCGCCAATGTTCCTGAGGTGATCACTTCGGATCCCAACCGACTTCGGCAAATTCTCATCAACCTTGTCGGAAACGCCCTGAAGTTCACAGAACGCGGCAGCGTCACGCTAGTCGTTTCCCGAGTAGACGAAACGCGTGAACTCCGCGATATGGGTCTCCCCTTAAAACTTAATTTTTCTGTGGTCGATACCGGCATCGGGATTCCCTCGGAAAAAATTCCCCGCCTTTTCCTTCCCTTTAGCCAAGTGGATAGTTCGGCCCGCCGCCGGGGCGGTGGAACGGGCTTGGGACTCGTGATCTCAAAGCGTCTATGTGAAATAATGGGCGGGGCCATCACCGTGCAGAGCAGGCCAGGAGAAGGCTCTACGTTCAGTTTTACCCTTAAGGCCGAAGCCGCTGACGCGACCCCGGAAAAGTCGGATGTGCCCTTTCAGTTGGAAACCTCCACTGCGTAAGTAAGTCATTCGCTTCTCGGCAGAGAAAACCTAGGATGGCGATCGATTCGCGTCTCGCTAGCCGCAAATGTAAACTTTCCATTGACGCGTTCCGCTCGAACCGCCTAGTAAGAGCGTTCGGTTGGTCTCCACCCAGCTCGGCGTTAGTCGTTTGCGCTCTCAGGATCCCGTAGGCACACAGCCGGCGGTAAGTCTTGAAAGCCGAATAACTCTCGTCGAGGTGTGAAAAACCAAACGTCAAGTTTAGGCGCGGTAGCCAAGTGGTAAGGCCGAGCTCTGCAAAAGCTCTATGCGACGGTTCGATTCCGTCCCGCNNCCAAACTCATAACCCGTTCATCCTGAGAGGGAGACGGGATTTTTTGTGCCTGAGGATGTGCATAAACTGTAGCAAACTGTAACATTGTCCAGTGACGTGTCAGAAAGTTCATAGACTCATATGGCGTAAGAATAAAGCTCGACTAAGAGCGTTATTGCATACCAAAAACTATCGCCTAACCCAATCATTTACCCATCCCACGCCTTCTCCAGCATGAGCTTACTTTCGCGCGTACAACTTTTCCATGAAATTGAAAATTACAGAAAGAGACCCTTAATCGTCTACGTTACATCCATGCGTCGCAACCTGGCAGGAGAGATCGCAAGAGACGTGGTAAGCGAAATCCTTTCGCAACTGGAAGCCCTGCCTAAAAACACAAAGGAGTTAGATTTCTTCCTAGCTAGCTATGGCGGTGATGGGACCGTGGCTTGGCGAATAGTTTCCCTTATAAGAGAACGGGTTGAAACATTTTCAGTCTTAATTCCCCAAGCCGCATTTAGTGCAGCAACGCTGATAGCATTAGGCGCCGACGAGATCGTGATGCATCCAAATGGAAATCTCGGTCCTACCGACCCTCAGATTACTAATCAGTCAAAAAATGTGCGATTCGGTGCAGAGGATCTCGCGGCTTACCTGAAGTTTGCTCGAGATGAAGTAGGACTAACCGATCAAGCACCGATGTTAGAACTGTTTAAGCAGTTCAGCGCTGAAGTGGGCTTTGTAGGAGTAGGCGTCGCTGCCCGAGGCTCACAAATGTCTCAAACCATGGGGGAAAAACTGCTTCGCCTTCACATGAAAAGTGAAAGTCAAAGTCAAAAAGCCAAACTGATTTCTGACGCACTCAATAAGAAATTCTTCCATCATGGATATCCAGTAAGCCGATCGGAGGCAAAAGAGATCGGATTGCCGATTGCTGAGGCCGATCCGACTCTAGATTCAAAAATTTGGAGGCTATGGCTTGATATTGAGGAGGAACTTAAGTTTAGAGAACCGTTCTCTCCTGCAAAACTTCTAAAGGAGGACCATAGATGTGCGGGCCTATTTTCAAATCCGCTCCCAACAACGCCGCCTGCCGCTTACACAACGGAATTCGAGCACGTCGCGGGCGTGGTGGAAAGCTGCAGAAAGGCATCTAGATCAGTTACCTCAGGTGACATTAACGCTACGAGGGGCCCGGACATGGGATTAAAGGTTTCTATGCTTTCTTTTAAAGATGGATGGATTAGTGTCGATGTTCCTACTGTCGAGTCAGCTCCACAACCTACCGAAAAGAAAACCAATCGTCAAAACCGTCGAGGCCATGAAATCAAATCAGCCTAAACAGGACGTGTACGACATCGGATATAATCCGCCGATTGCGGTAATCGATGAGCCACATCGTGTATTAGACACTTTGGATACACCAAAGGATCTCTCGAGCGGTGAGGCTCAGGATTTCGGTGTCATACAAAACTTCGGTGATGCCATCAATGCCGATTGCTGCTCCGAATTTGGATCGGAAGATTAAGCAGTTATATTTTTGACGTAGCGACCGGTTAGGCCTGCCCGCTGGCTTCCGCGAGACGAATTGTCAGAAAATATCGGTACGGATATTTTCGAGTTANNCTGCGCCTTAAGCGTTTCGGTTTTGGTTGCGACGCGTAAGATTGGGTCGCGGATCTCATCCACTTTCCGTTCCAGCGCAGTGAGCCGCGCGAGTATCTCAGCCAAGACGTCTCTTTGCTTGTGGGTGTTCATCTATCAGACCAGGTTCGCTCTCAGCGCTTACTAACCAATATCGCCAAGCGCGCGAGCCGTTCGGCATCACCCTCAGTCATGTTCGCAGAGAAACGGGGTCAAAGATGGCAACGCCACCTTCAACGTGGCAGCGAATGCCGCCACCTCCTCGACAGTCGCGGCGCGCTCGTGAGCTTCAGGAAACACAGCTGTGAGAATCACCGTAAACTCCTCCGCAGCTGTCCCGGGATAGTGTCTTCCCAGAATCGAGAGCAAGGATTCGCGCCGATAGACTTCAGCGTCTTCGGACGTCATGGTGGCGAGGGCATCACCCGAATACCGACGTAGTCGGTAGAAAATCCCTTTGGCGGCTTCCTCGTGGGTAATGGTCATAAATCGAAAGTGGCCTGGGTGGGTGGAGGCGTTTCCTCAGCGACAGGCGCGCACACCTCGGGCCCTTGGTTCTGCGGCTTATTGACGAGCGTGGAGACCGGCCAGGACTGCATCTTATCCGCCGGATACGGGCGACAGAACGAAAGGAAATCGCTTTCAGTGATCGGGCCGGGCCTTAGCCACTCTCGCGCTTGCTCCGGCTCCAAGATCACCGGCATGCGCTCGTGAGGCAGTTTGAGCAAAAGCTCGTTGGGCTCGGTGGTGAGGATAGNNAGAACAGGCCAGCCATAAAAAACGGCTTCTCTTCCTTCAGGCTAAAGAACGCTGGTTGCCTCCGGCCTGTTTCCACCTTGGGCCATTCATAGAACCCATCACACGGGATGAGGCAGCGTCGCTTTTGGATGCTCTGCTTAAAAAAGGGTTTGCTGAACGCTTCTCCCGACCGGGCGTTGATCGGCGCAATCTTGGATCTCGGAGCCTTCTCCCAGCTTGGCACAAAGCCCCAACGCATCTCTTCGATCCGTGGGCCGTTGCCGTCTTCCTCAACGACCTTTTGCAGTGTGTCCGGGCAAATTTGCCAGCGTTGGACGATCTCTTGCCAGGTAAACACGCCATCCGCCAGCCACTGCAACAGCGTTCGAACTGACTGCGCGTCTTTAATTCGGATTCGGCCGCACATGACGGAAAGCGATCCTACGGTACACGGTTGTCAACTTGAGGGCAACCTGCGTTTTGAGGCGGGGAAGTTTCTCTGTCGCATAGGCACTCGTAACAACGATTTGCCGACACCATCTTCCGCCCGACTTGACGGCATGCACCCTGGGTAAAGTAGGTGTTCACTTGAACACTATGGGCTACCAAATCGAATCGATCCCTCGGGCACGCCTTTTGGTACGGTTACCACTTCGCGTCTTCTACCTTTCGGACGAGTGGGAAATCGCCTGCGTTAACCAGCCTTATCAAAACCCCTTCACTCTCGACGCAACCAACTTGAGAACGGGCGGCGAGTGGTGCTTTTGCAACGTCCCAAACAACAAAGAACAAGCTGAGCGCGTGTTCTATGAAACAGGCGTTGAGTCTGAGTTTCCGGCGAGTGTGCGACGCGGCCTTATCGAGCAGCTCGTTTCCGAAGGCAGGGCCGAATGGGTAGTTGCTCCTCCCCTACAGAAGAGACGGTTGCGTTAGCTGGCATCAGTTCGCATGCGCTACGCCTTCTACATTTTCCAGGTCAAGCACCCCGACAGCTTCCGCGCGGGCCGTTTCCTTTATCGTTTTAAGTACGCTCAAGGTGAGCGCGGCTGGTGGAGCCTCTACCTTGAAAAGAACAGCGTCCCCGTAAAAAGTGTGATCCTCTACACAGACGTGACAATGCAGCTTGTCGCCCACCGAATCTACCACGAGTGTATCCCCGTTCAAATTGCGAGCGAGCTTCACCGCGTGTGCCAGTGGCTGGAGAAGCGGCGCCTGTTAAGAGAAGTTCGACGGCCGAAGGGCTGGCGGTGAGGGCTGAGGGATGCGCTGCTATTGCGCTCTTGGATGTTGCGGCGATGGCTGATTCACCAGACGGGCTTCACGCTCGATCGCCTTGTCTACTGCGCGCAGGCTGTAGCGATTGCGGCTCTGAGAGCGGCAACCCCATTTCTTGCACCACTTTTTCCAGGGCGTTACGCTGGTGATCTTCGCGCGTTGCATTGCCTCTTCGCGTGTCAGGATCAGCTCGGTTGGATTGATCATGTCCAATAGTCACGGCGGTGCGTTTACCAGCGCAAGCGCGACGCCTGCGGCATCATCTAGCGAAATGCGGAAGACGACGGACTTTCCGGCGCTAATAATCCGACGCCCTAGCTGGGTCGGTAAAGCGGGCGATAGGCCTAACGCAACGGACCACAATCCGGAGCGGAGAAAACTTTTCATGATCCAAGGGCGCAAAAAAGCCCCCTCCGAGAAGGAGAGGGCTGGAAGCTGCGACCGTGATTCAATCACGATCGTGAGGGATAGGCTCGCTTGTGCGCCTCAATAAAGGCGTTGGTCGCCTCCGTCCAAGCATTGGTAGCGGCGTCGCATTGTTCGAGCGCCCCAGACATTGCAGACGCTAACTCGTAGGCTCGCTGCCGTAGCAGCGCCTCTGCCATCCGCAAGCGGCGTTGTGCAGGGGATTCTTTCAGCATCCACCCCTCGACCTCTTTTTCGCTCCATCCGTGCATGAAGCCCATCACCCCGTGATGGAACGAGCTGGCAGCATAATCTAAAACCAGCTCCTCCGGCTTTCTTTCCTGGGTCAGCGCGTCGAGGCGAACGGCGGCCGATAGTCTCACCGGGAACGTGACGGTAAGTGTTTCCGTGCTCATTTGCTGCCTCCTTTCCACCAATCGCCCCGGTCATTATCCTCATCCTCATTCCCGTCGTTGTATCCGTCGCTGTAAACCGGCGGCGTCGCGAGGTCGGGAATCGTGAACACTCCATTGCAAATCTCCCTAGCGAGGTCTAGTTTCGCAACCCCACCAAACGAAACCTTCTTCTCCTTCCAGACGAGGAACAATATGTTGTCTCGGGTGAGCTCTGGATGATCTTCAAGGGCTAACGCCAATTCGTTCGAAGCAACCTGGGTGATATGGGCAATAGTTTCGTCTAGGCA
>DKKJ01000026.1 GCA_002455175.1 Opitutaceae bacterium UBA6669 | reverse complement strand
GCGCTGCACATTGTGCGAGTCGATCGCGTATGAGCCCATGCCCACGGGTTCCGGCGTCGCCCGGCGTTTCAAGAGTTCATTCTCGGTCATCACGAACTTGCCGATCATTCGTCGCGCCTCGCGCACATAAAGCTGATGGGGCCAGTTTTGATTGTCTTTGAATTCATCTTTCGCGAGCCCCCAGCGCCGCATCGCGTTCTGTACGTCTGCGGGCACCCGTGGATCATTGGCGATGAAATAGAGCCAGCCCTGCTGATACGTCACGTGCTCCCGAATGATCTCCCGGCGTCGCTCGTAGGATGCGTCAGGATAATCGTAGTTCATTCCGATAATGTCGGTGCTGAAGGGACCGTGATTGTTCGTGTCGGTCTTNNTATTTGGTTCTCCGGCACGTCAGTCAGACACATGCGAAAACAGTAGGCCTGCACCCGATTGTCGCCGGCGCCAAACTCTCCTGGAGCTGCCGTACTGATCCGTGCCAAGACGCCACTGGTCGGATCACCCGGAACTACGTACGGGCTGATTTTTTCCGGCAACACACCGAAATGATGGCGATGATGCAGCACTCCCGTCTGCAGGCCGTTGAGTTCCTCGTTGTAAACGCTGCGGGCTTCACGTCCGACGTGATACTTTACCCCGGCTGCGGCCATGAGATCGCCTTCGTAAGTCGCATCAACGAAAACCTTAGCCCGGTAGCTGCGACCGCTCAGCATCTTAATTTCGGTGATGCGCGCACCGGACTTCTTCACACCTTTGGCGCGGTCCAACCACTCGTCGCGCCGAACTGGGATGCGGAACTCGCGCACAAACTCCTCGAACACCGCCTCGGCTACTCGGGGCTCGAAATTCCAGGCTACCCGTTCTGCGTCGTTGAATCCTGTCTGTGCCCGTGGGATCGCGCGGTACGCTTCAGGTGTTTGCCAGCGCCAAGCCTCCTCTTTCGCATAATGTTTCCAGACCCGCTGGTAGAACTCTCGAGCGAGTCCGCCGACCACGGCCTTGTTCCCAGAGTCTGTCCAACCAAGCCCACCCGCAGAGAGTCCACCGAGATGCTTTTCAGGACATACGATCAAAACGGTCTTTCCCATTTTGCGTGCCTGCACCGCTGTCGTGACCGCCGCCGCAGTGCCACCATAGATTACAATATCAGCCTCCTCCGGTTTCGCGGTCAAAGAGGACGCGACAAAGACAAAGAGAAAAAGCGAAATAAGTTTGGTTTTCATGGGACGAAAGGGGTGGCTCGATCAGCAAGGCGAGGTTGGAAGAAACGCGGCTGCGCTCGAATCTCGTCATCAATGATCCATAGTTCCGTGCATCGCGAAGGACGGCCCGGCTGGTCACTGGTCAGGTTCACAACGAACGCGTCACCGACTTTCAGGTCTGCAATCGTAGCCGGTTTCAATCCCCGCCAAACGCGAGCATTGGGATCGATGCGAAGTTCGCTCTGGCCCAGGTCCTGCGGCTGTTCGAGTTCGCTGTTGTAATTCGCCACAGGCGGTATCTGGCGAGCCACTCGCAAGCGGCCATCCACTGCCGGAAGCGTAAGCACACGGTAGGAAACGACGTGGAGCATCAAATAGCTGAACTCATCACAGACAAAACTAGCATTCGTGAAGACGCCTCGTTCGTCCTGGTAAAGGTGGAAGTGATAACGCTGGCCCAAAGGCAGGTCGGCCAGGATCGCTTCCGACCCTTGTCGCCTAACTGACGCCGGCACTGGCTTGAACGTAGCCATTCCTTTGTCTCCCGGTTTGTTTTGATTTTCGTAGATGAAAGCACCTTCGTCCGTCAGCGAGAATTCGCACGGTTCGCCTGTCCGATCGCGCAGGAACACACCTGAGCGTCCATCGGGATTTACCCGCACGAGTTCGCCTTTCACGATATGCTCAGAGAATCGCGGTGGCACGACCTTGGGTCGTAAGCGATACCAGGGAAGATGATGGTTTCCGAAAGCTGTCCTGAACGGGAACTGCGTCGGATACTCTTTGGCTGTGATCTCCGCAATCTCGGCATTTCGGGGGAAGCCATAGCCGTAGTTCCAAAGCGCCTCACCGTAGAGAGGACTCTTTAGCGTCCAGGTCGGAGGAAGCACCCGAACCGCCCGCCCCCGACGGAAGCCCTCCAGCATGTTCTTCGTCTCGATCACCAGGCGAACTCCGCTGGAGCCATAACCCGTGACGGGCGCAGTTTGCATTTCGACCAGCGTGGCAATCTCTTTGTCGACTACCGGATTCCAGGCCCGTAGTTCGTCGTTGACCACCACGACACGGATCGGCTTTCCCACCTCAAACTCTCCGAGCCAAGATTCCCGGAAGGACTTAGAGTCGTTCGAGAAAAGGATCACTTCAAGCCGGTTGCCTTGCGTACGTTCAATCCAGCCGGGCAAGCCTCGCGTCTTGGTGAACTCTTGGAATTTACGTTGTCGTTGCGCAGTGACGAGCCGTTGGGTTTCAGCTCCCACCCAAAGTTCTGCACACCAACCCGGGTCGTCCGCGGTGCTGCCCGCCATCGAAAAGAGAACTTCGTCTCCCGCTTTTAATGAAGCGAGCGGCACCTGCAGGTCACNNCTCGGGTTTCAGAAGTCACGCGTAGCACTGTCCGTTTGTCCTCCACCCGGGTCGCATCCCCCGTGTGCTTCATCGCGATCAGACGGTTCTCCTTGAGACGAACCTCTTCCAATCGATAGAGGACGCCCTGGTTTGTATCCAGAGAGAACTGATCTTGCGCCAGGATGAGCTGGCTGAGTTCACCCTGAGAATTGTGGCTAAGCGCGAAGAGGAACATCCGACCTAGCGGTACATCCCGAAGATCTGACTCGGTGCCCAAGTAGTAGATAGAGCCAAAGGGCGGCAGGACAAAGTCAATCAAAGCACCATCTCGGCCACCGCGAAGGGTGCCTTTCCGTCGGATGTAATCGAGGTGGACGAGTTCGCCAAAGACACGATGGTCCGAATGTACCGGAGGAAACTCCAACGGTTTGAGCCGGTACCATGAAAGGTCGGCATTCGCGAAATCTGTCCTAAAGGGATACCGGATGTCGCGCTTCTCTGCGGCCTCGTCTGCCACGGCCACAACCAGGGTCAAAATCACGCCCAAGAACGTTCGAACTCCCCAGGCCGCTTCCGACAAAAGAGGAACAGCGGGCAAACTCATGTCAGCTCAGATACCGGTCCAAGGCTGTCGACAAACGTCGGTGTGTTGACGTCCATTTTCTGTAACATGGTGAGCAGCAGATTACTCAATCTGGCTTCATTGTCCTTAGGCTTACCACACAGGGCGCGCCATTCGTCGTAACTCAGCGAATACTCCCCCGCTAGATGCGGACGATTGTAATCGAGGTGCTGGCCGTGTTTGAGTCCAAGTCCCCGCCCCCCAGCCAGAAGAATGGGGAGATTGCTATTCGAATGACTATGCCCGTAGCTCATGCCGCTGCCGCAGAGCACCATCGTTCGATCGAGCAAGGGTTCGTCTCCCTCATGTATGCTCCGCAAGGCGTCGAGGAAATAGGCAAACTGCTCCATGATGAAAGCATCGCTACGGGCGAGACGTTCGAGGACTGCGGGATCGCCATTGTGATGAGAGAGATTGTGTCGCGCTTGATTGACACCGATTTCAGGGATCGCGAGGCCACTCGACTCGGTTCCGTTCATGTAGGTGACCACGCGCGTCATATCCGTACGCAAGGCCAACACGATCAGATCAAACATCGTGCGCCAATACTCACCCGCCTGAGCGCGAGGAATGTCTACTTGGAAAGGAGCCGCCGACTTTTTGTCCACCACGGGTTTGGGTCGGTTGAGCCAAGCATCCAGTNNCACTACGTTGCTCCACCTCCCGTACCGAATGAAGATATTCGTCAAGCTTGCTGCGATCCTCAGATCCGATCGCCCGGCGCAAGGACTTCGCCTCGTCCAACACCGCATCCAGCACACTGCGACGTTTGTTCAACCAGGCCCGTTGCTGCTCCACTCCACCAGAATCACCCGCGAACAGTCGAGCGAACACCAAGCGAGGGTTATCCTCTGCCGGGAGCGGGACGCCTTCGCGCGAAAACGCCAGCGTGTGGGTTCCTGGCACCCGTCCGGTTCCCGCTGATAGGGAAAGCTCCAGTGAGGGAATACGCGTCGCTTGACCAACGACTTCCGCCATCAGCTGATCGCACGAGATGCTATTGACGTATTTGCGCGCACTCTGTGCATCGATTTTGGCACCTGTTAGCCACGTGTCTGCACAAACATGGGCTTGGCCCAGACCGTTCGGATGATGTAACCCGCTGAAAACGCTAAAATCAGCCCGATGCCGCGCCAAGGGTTTCAGTGTCGGCGAAAGTTCGTAGTCCCGCCCTCCACGCGCGACCTGCCACGTCATTCCGTTNNCGTCGCGGCTTCGCCGTCTCAGCAATCGCGGGTGCCCGCACACGCGCCGGCACCATCACGTTGAGCAACGGGAGCGCCATGGCGGTTCCGAGGCCTCGCAGAAAATGGCGACGAGGGAGCAGCCAACGTTGGGTTTGGATATTGCTCATAAAATAGTCCTTTGCTTCGATTTTTATGGTGCCGGCCAAAGTCGAAAGACCCCACCCACGACAAAGCCCGGCGGTGTTTCCTGAGAGATCTCAATCATGAGCCGATCGCCCTCGCGTCTCAAAACCACACCACGCAGAGCCGGCTCTAACGCGACGCGGTCAGCACCCGCTATCGCCACCTTAACAGTATNNCTGGTGAGAGTGTCGCCGCTTGATCGTGTCCTTCATGAAACAGCGTCAACTCCACGGATCGACCCTCGACAACATCGACGTATCCAGGAACTCCCTCCTTTACCATGCGCTGAGAGTGGATCGCTCCTTGCGATCGGCTGAACTCGGCGGCGCTGATTTCATCCAAAAAGATTTCCCAAGCGATCCGTCGGGATCCTTGGCCCGTGCCATGTAAACGGGCGAGTAATTGATCGCCACGTTTTATGTCGGCAAAGCTCGCGGCCCGTCCCGCTTTCCAGAACCGCGTACCTTGGTCAGTCTCGATCAAGAAGGCCCCGGGAGCTCGACGGATGAAGCTGCGGTCCGTGTTCCCCAGTGTGCAAACCAAATGACCACGTGCTGTGTCGATGCGGTCGACATGGAAAAACTCTCGGTGATTCAGCATGCGCCGCAGGTCGTCCTGGATATAGG
This sequence comes from Opitutaceae bacterium UBA6669, assembly GCA_002455175.1. Classification (GTDB taxonomy): domain Bacteria; phylum Verrucomicrobiota; class Verrucomicrobiia; order Opitutales; family Opitutaceae; genus UBA6669. The sequence goes on along the minus strand of DKKJ01000026.1, from coordinate 13,243 downwards.
TCAACCAAGTCCAACCGCCCTTTTCATCTTGGTGGAGCCTCAGCGTCACCCACTCTCCTATTCGATAGTCACGCAAATCCCCCTGCGCTCCGTGATGAAACAGCCATGCGTAGGGCAAGACCACAAACGGCAAAATCTCCCCGCTGGTCTCATGACGCAACGTTCCAGTTCGTGTCACCAAATCAAGACTCACAATTTCACCCGCTGGGCGCCGCATTTGGTCGCCTTTGGGCACGACAATCCGACCGGGCTCGATCCTGAGCTTGGGGGAGACATCATCTGCCACAAGCGCCGTGAGCGCTCCGACTAAGCAAACCAAGAGGACGATCCCTGCTTTCATCTCTACTTTTTCTTAAAAAGCGGGCTCATCACCACCCCTTCGATAAGGTCCGCCAGCCGATAGCCATCGGCCTTGTTCTCTTTCACGATTGTCTGGAGAAGCTCTCGATCGGTGAAGGTCAGCCCGCGACGCAACGCGTAGGTCGCAAGTTTCTCGGTGAACGCCGTGGCAGACGTATCGAGATCGTCGATGAGCAAACGCTTCAACCCCTCGGCATCAAAAAAACGACGACCATCAGTAAGACGGCCGGACGCGTCGATGACCGGATCGTCGCCCGTGCCCACCCGCACGGTCTCGAATGCGCGCCAACGCCCGATCGCGTCGTAGTGGTCAAACGCAATACCGAGTGGATCGATCCGATTGTGGCAAGTTGCACAACTGGTGTCAGCTCGGTGCAATTCAAGCGTCTCTCTTACGGTCATTTTTCGTCTCCCCTCCGTCGGTGTGTCGAGGGCAGGGACATTGGCAGGGGGCGGAGGTGGGGGCCGACCCAGCATTGACTCCAAAACCCAGACACCACGATGGACAGGTCGATGTCGTGTCCCATCGGACGTCAGACTCAAGATAGATGCCTGTGTCAGCAATCCACCGCGCGGAGAATCAGGCTCAAGCTGCACTCGTCGCAACCCATCACCCCGGACCGACTCGAGCCCATAGTGACCGGCGAGCCGCTCGTTGACCAGGGTCCAATCGGAATCGATGAATTCCCGCAGTCCTAGATTGGCCCGGAGGACTTCACCAAAGAAACCCAGGGTCTCTTCAACCATGCTCTTTTCGAGATTTTCATCGTACTCGGGGTAGAGTGCCTTGTCGGGGGCGAACATACCGACCTTTCTCAATTGCAACCATTGCCGGGGAAAATCCGTCGCAAAGGTCGAGGCCTTCGAATCAGCCAGCATGCGGCGCACCTCTGCCCGCAGCGCTTCAGGTTCACGTAGCGTCCCATGTGCGGCCGACTGCCGTAGAGTCTCATCCGGCATCGTGCTCCAAAGAAAATACGAGAGCCGGGAAGCCAGCTGCCAGTCGTCGAGCGCCACACCCGCCTGATCTGCCTGCCCTTCGACGAGGTAAATGAAGTTCTTTGAGGTCAGCACCGCCAACAGCGCCGCCTTGACTGCAGACGTAAAGTCATCCCCTGCAGTCTGGGCTTGTACAAAAACCTGCTGCATTCTCTCGACTTCCTGGTTGGGCACCGGCCGGCGCCAAGCCCGTTCCGCAAATCGTCGTATGATTTCGCGTGCGTAACTGGCATCGAGCGGAGCGCCTGCACCCGCAAAGAAAATTTCCCGATGTGCTGGCGTAGGCCACGACTCGAGGATTGGGCCCTCCCATTCGATAAAGTCGAGAAGCAGGACCGGCACGATGGGCCGACCATCATCATCCGTAAACTTCATCTGCCACGGCACGCGTGAATCGAGACCGGTAAAGGCATTCGCGGTGAAGGTTGACCGCGAACGGCGACTCTCCGGATTTGGTCCTGGCACGGCATTCACCACGCGGACCTCATGCGTACCAGCAGGGAGATGGACCTCAAATTCGTGGGTTACTGGTCGATCCTCTGGCGCTTCGATATCTCTTTCAAAGAGCACGCGATCAAGATTTCCGACGTAGAGACGGAGCCGGGGCGCACGTCCACCCTCGGGTCGAAGGCCGCTCGCCTGCAGCCGCACGCGATATATGCCAGCAGTGGTTATCTTTAGTGGGAGACGATCGAGTCCTCCATTGTTAGGGATGACATCCATACGGACGCGATGGGCGATACCGCGGTCCTCGTATTCGGCTTTGAACTTCTGCCATCCATGATGAGCCCGGAGGGTAAAGGGATCCCACCGAATCGTCTCACGCTTTGGCTCGGNNGGGCCCCGACGGCAACGCTTCTGCCAGCACGGCTTCCGCGGCAGCGAGGTATTTTTCGACGTGGGCCGGAGCGAGGGTAAGAACACCACCAATGCGCTCAAAGCCGTGCCAATCGGGGTCCTCAGGCAATCCGTTTGGACCGGCAGCATCAAACGTCACACCCAACAAATCGCGAAGGGTATTCGCATATTCGTCACGCGAAAGCTTGCGGAACGCGATGCGCTCGCTGTCGACCGCCTGCCGTGCCGTCTCCGCTTCACGAAGGTGACCGGCGATCCATTCCGAGACGCGGACGACCTCCTCCGGCTTCGGGCGTTCGTGCTCCTCAGGAGGCATTTCCCCTGACACGATCCGGCTCATGATCTCTCNNGCAAATCGTCCAAGGCAAGTGTGTCGACTCGCAGATCGCCTTTCTGCTTTTTTTCACCGTGGCAGTCGGTGCAATGCTGCTCGAAGAACGGCTTTACGGTCTGCTCCAATCCGGCGCTCAAGTTCGCGGGGGCTGCGGGCGATATGACCGTCATCGCCGTCCAACCAGCCGCGACGCTCAGAACGAAAGAGAGCGCACGCATGTTAGAAATCGAACGTGACCGTGAGGATGAACTTACGCGGGTCGATCAGACGGTAGACCGAGGGCGTGCCATCCGGATTGGCATTGATCGGTTGGAGCCGACCTCCTTCGGTAAAATTGCGAGCGTTTAGTTGAAAGGTCGCATTGATGCGATTGGAGAACAAGCGCGTGCGAAAACTCACGAACGCATCCATGTACAAAGAGTCGCGATCCCAGATCGGGCGATTGACATCCAATTCCGTGATCAGCTCGGGCAATTGTTGCACTCCGTAAAACCCAATGGCTCCTTTGTCCTCCCAACGCATTGCACCACCCAACGTGAAACGCTTGAGGATCCGATGGTCCGTGAGGCCAGCGAGTTTGTAGCTCGTGCTAAAGTTGGCGCGGTAGCGGCGTACTTGAGGGCGACTCTTCCCCTCCATCGCGCGGGCGATCTGCAAAGGACCAACGGTTCCCCGAATGAGAACCGTTTCCGCCGAGTCTCCTCCGTTGTAGCGTTCGGTGAACCACGGACGACCGGTCAGCGGATCGATGATCGATTTCCAAACCACCATCCGTTCGTCGAGCCATTGTTGGACCTCTGCGGCTACTTTTCCGTCGATACTCTCCTGCTCGGTCACGTTGAGCTTCATCGTCCAAAAATCAGAGGGAGTGTAGTAAACCTCCACTTCCCGCCCCTGCGCTCGGGTGGCGTTCACCGCGACAGGTACCGGACCGGTAGCGGGTTCCGTAAGGTATTCCACCGGCACCTGCATGATCTGCGCGATCCGCTGATCCAGTTGTGCAGGCGTCAGCGTTTGCCCAGAATTGGCCGCTTCGGCCCTTGCCCATTCGCCTGCTTTTTCCTGCAGTTGATACGCCGGTACGCTCGCACCGTTGCGCCAACTGAAGTCGATCGCGAGCAGCCGAGCCAATGGGTTATTGCCATTGCGGTCGTTCTTGAGATCTACCCGGTATTCGTTCCAGCGAAGAAATAGTTTTCCGGAGAAAAGGTTGAGCATGACCCCATAGTCACGGCCTTCGCTCGAGGGATCAGGAACGGGCCGGCGGTAAACATCACTGGCAGCCGTAGCGGGACGAAAACTATCAGAGGTGTTGGCATACACGCTCAACCACGGAAACGCCTTCACGACCACCCCAGCAGTCTTGGTGGGACCTTTGCCTACACCCCACCCCGCGTCGCTCCATCGATCCGACGTTGGGTCCAGAGTAATCCCGTCTTGAAGAAACATGAACGGTGCTCGTCCCATGCTGTAGCGCTCGTCGTAACGCCAGCCAAAGGTGCTGACGACGCGGTCTTTGAGCAAGTGGCTCTGCAGAATCGCTCCACGTGATTTTAGGATCGTATAAGTCCCACCGTTGGCGGTTGTGCCCCAACCCAATTGGACCGGTTCGCGAACGTATCCACTCTNNAGCATACTCGACATTATAGCCGACATTGTCGCCAAGATAAAAGTTGTAGTGCCCCTGCGCCATCTGACCGCCCGGGGGACGCAGACCGCCCACGGTACCCGTGCCCTGCAGATGATGAACTCCAGTGGGAAGCCACGTATGCTGTGAAACAATGGTGTGAGCATAACGGCGGGTGAGATCCTGGTAGTCCTTGTACTCGGCGTACGCCGAAACCTGATGCATGCCGAGCCAGCGCAACCGAGATTTCTCCTTTCGCAGATCGAGCTTGTAGACGAATTGTCCGCGATAGGTGTCGCGGGAAAGAAAACTCGTGCTCGGAGAGGGAAAGGCGACCGCTACGTAAGGACGAAGAAAATTGGGGTTCGGGGAGCCATCGAGCCGGCGTTCGTTGATGTCCACTGTAATCACCCCATTTCCCTGCGTCTGTGAGGTGTCCGCTAGCGGTGTGAATTGATAGCGCTCACCGGCTTCCCGAAACCAGCCGGCTTGAAACGCGAGCGACTGACGCGGTGTATCCAGAAATACCTGATCGAGTAGCACGGTTGACATTGCTGAATCGTCGCGCACGCGATTAGTCGCCGCTAGATTGACCGAGGTCCAGTCGTAGATACTTCGGTCCGTCAAGGGCGCAGCATAACCAGGACCCCAGAGCGGTTGGACTTGTAAGGTGTTGGTGGGATCAGGCAGCGGTGCGAGCATGTACTGAACGGGAGCACTACTGGCGGTCATCGGCGTGACACTGCTCGTGGAACGTCCCGTACCTAGAAAGGTGATCCCGCTTTGCTCGACGTGCAGAAGGGAATAGTTGCCCGACTTGATCCAGAAATACTGAGTCGGGTAAGTTCCAGAGTAAGGAGTGGGTGCACCGTTTACCCGCAAAGTACGACTGACCGGATCCCACGTGGGCGATCCCGCCGCCCGCCAGCCGCTCATTCCATCGCGGGCTGATGTGGCATTGGGCCGGTTGCCGTGCGCGCGATAATCGGAGTAAGAGGCCGAAAGAGTCGTCGTCTTGAACGGCCGGTACTTCACCATGCCGTTTAAGCGCACCGAATCGATTCCAGACGGCTTCCGTTCGTAGGCGTCCCGTTGAAAGGCCGCGCTCCCGCGAATCGCGAGGACCCCCGGTTTCAAAACGCGGTTGAGATCGATCGACGTCCGGAATCCGCCGCCATCGTCAACTCGCAGCGAACTTTGTGAACGGTCTTTGCTGACGTTTGCTGACGACGGCACGGAATTCACCGTGCCTGAGCCACTCCCAATGCCAAAAATGCTGGAATTTGGTCCACGACTGATTTCTACGCTATCGATGTTGAGCGGATCAACGGGTACCCGGCCACTTGTCTCAAAGTTGCCCATCGTGATATTGGCCGCTCCCAGTCCACGGATACGATTCGCTCCCTGAGGATTGAGCTGCACGTTATCAACGGGAGAACCGTAAATATCGTAACTGAAATCGGTGAAGTTCCCCGTGCCTTCTGTCCCGGCCTCATAATTGAAAATGTCATTGAGATCGAGAAGCCCAAAGTCGGCCATGTAGTCCTTGGTCACGACCGTGATCGATGCACCCAGGTCTGCGATTCGGGAGTTCAGNNTTGGCCTCGAAATAGCCTCGGCTGTCTGCCACCACTTCGAAGGGCGACAGCTTGACGGCTTCACTCTGCCTCGTCTCGTCACTCGGGCGGTCGCTTCTCACGAAAGGCGCCGCCCGTTCGCCGTTTGGGGAGGAAACAGGTTTGACGGAAAAGGTATCCGTTTGCTCGTCGTGGACCACCGTCAATTTTGTTCCAACCAGCATCGCGTCGAGCGCCTCGCGAGCCGTCATCTCGCCTTTGACTGGCTGCGTTTTTACTCCCTTGGCCAGACCGCTGGGATAAAGCACCTGCAGACCCGTTTGTTGGGAGAAGCGCTTGATGGCGGCTTCAGCACTATCAGCTGGGAGATCAAAAACGCGCCGGCCACCTTCGGCAGCTGACAGAGAGAAGGAACAAAGTAGCGACAGGAGAACGAGGCGAAACACGCCACGTAAATTGACAGAGAAGATGGGGCTCATCGGCCAGGGAAAGGTTATGGGGTATAAGGCCGCGCTTCCTCAAGAATTGCGGATTTCCCATACCGTAACGCTTAGCCCCCAAAAAACTGTTACGTGAATTTCCGAATTTCTTGTGGAGAGGGTTTCCTCACCCACTCAAAACCACTCTCACGCCGCACGCGACCAGAGGACAGCTACGGCCACTTCTCTTGGTAGCCGGGACGTCTTACGGCGTCTTGGTTAGCGTAATCGTTTCCCCCAAACGATCCGCTTTNNAGAAGCTGCGCTCCAGAATACGGACAAACGCTTCGGAGTTATCTGCACGAAAGCGGCCGTTCACCGGGAGCCGCGCCAGTTCAGCGTCGGCAACTACGAGTTGAATCGTGGAGTGCCGATTGAGCAATCCCACCGCTTCAGCCAACAGCGTATCAGAAAACTCAAGCCACGGCACACGCCAAGCCAGTCGGTCAGCCAATTCATCGTCGTCGAGCACGGTCACCTGCGGCGCAACAGGGCGAGGCCGGCTGACGGCGACTCGAGACCCCGCATCAACCAAAGTTGAAAACTCTGCCGGCAAAGCAGTGGAGCTCGCGGGGCGTTCAACCGCGACGCGACCNNCAACTGCACCAAAAAGGCCGTACCAACGGCACGCACCTCGATCTCCGCAGCGGCAACCACGAATGGGCGATCCTTGTTTTCTGCCACATGGAAAAGTGCCTCTCCCCGCAGCAACGTCACACGACGAAGGGGACCACTATAGTCCACAGCGATCTCTGCCCCAGCCCGCAGTTCCACGGTTCCGCCATCCGGCAACAATCGTTGCTCAGGCACGAGCACCACGGCGCTCGCAGGCGAGCGCGATGGCAGGGAAAGCTGCGCGTTCCAGAAGAACCCTACGATCAACAGTGCGAACACCGCAGTTGCACCCAAAGCAACCCGCCGCCGGCGTTTGCGCCCAGCACGAACCGAAAGCATCCGAATCATCTCTGGGGCTCGTCCTCCAAGGCGAGGCTGATCGAGAAGACTCCATGCCTGAGAACAACGCGTCAGTGCCTCGGCGTGGCGCAGGTCAGCCATGCGCCACCGCTCGAACTCTGCCTGTTCATCCGCACTCAAGCCGGACTCACGCCTCAGAATCCAATTCCTAGCGGTCGCGTCGATCTCGGCAGCAGTACGAACGTGGGAAGTGGTGTTCATGGCTGAGATCCGCGGTGCACCCCGCGGCGTTGTAACCAATCCTGCACCCGTTGAAAACCGCGGCGGGTCTGCACATGCACGGTCTCCTCAGACAGGCCGAGCTCACGCGCGGTTTCGGCAACCGAGAGACCATGAAGCTTACGCAGGATAACCACCGCACGGCAACGGGCAGGTAATGCCTCGATCGCTACCAAAACTAATTCAAACTCCTCTTTACTACAAACTGCCTCCGAGCTCGCTTCTCTTTCTTCAATCACCGAAGTAGAAGCCAAATCGCTTTCCTCGCTCATCTTCGCAAACGGCGACGCTCGATCATGACGAAGCGTATCCACAGCGAGGCGCCTCGCGATCTGGAAAAGGAAGCTTTTGACGGAAGCAGTGACCGTCCCCGTAACCTCGGTGATCGGCCGAGACAGCTGGCGACGCCAGATGCGAAGATACGATTGCTGCACGATGTCATCGACATCTCGGACCTCCGGAAACGAGCGCCGCAGATACCGCTTAAGGGCGGCATCATGAGGCTGGACTTCGTCGGCAAACCAACGAGCGTTTTCGGATTGGGGCGAATCCACCGGCGCACGCTTAGCGGCGGATCTTAGCGGCGCAAGCTCGATTGTTGTCGTGCTTTGATCTAAGACTTCGCCCCACAACATCAATTGCCGATAGAAAGAGTAACGGGTCAGGATCTCCAAAACCCCTCGTGCACAGCTGTATAAATGAGCTCTGGTGAAAAGCCGGATCTTACGCTGCCGTAAGAACAGAACCTCTCATCAAATCCATCGACCACTGCACGGCGATCCAAGCGCTCGTGAATAAACGTCACGTACATCTTACCGGTCAATGAACCTACGCCTAGCAACCCTCGACGATGCGGCTTCGATCTGGGACGTGCACGTCAATGCGATCCGCGTCCTCTGCGCTTCAGACTATACTCCCCGGCAGATTACCGCATGGCTGGAGCCTAAGAAACCGAGCGATTATCACCGGCCGATCTCCGAACAGCGGATCTTCGTTGCCGAATTTTCAGGTTGCCTAGCAGGCTTCGGCGAATTTGGGACGAAGGAAATTCACGCGATCTACGTGCACCCCCGATTCGCACGCAGAAAGGTCGGGACGCTTTTGTTTCACCGTCTTATCGCAGAACTCGGGTCCCGGGGTGTATTACGCATTTCCTTGGATGCATCCCTCACCAGCGTTCCTTTTTACCTGGCGCTAGGCTGTACCGCTGGAGAAGCGGTCACGCACTGCCTGAGGTCGGGTGTAGAGATTCTATGCATTCAAATGATCTTTGAACTCAGCGAGACGCCCGTCCGCCAACCCTTTTCAGGGACCCGGTTCCCGTAGTTCTGGTCAGAAATTGATCATGAGCCGCAAGCCAATGAGCCGACAGTCTACCGCCGGGTTCTTACGGAGTCATTGCCGAGTGGCTGTAGCCCTTACGATGGCAAGCGTCGGGTGAACTTGCACCAGTGGAAGACTGGCGCAGTCGGTCCTTAAATGCCGTACACATTCACTCTTCAATTGCGTCATGAGTGTGAGGCGCTGGTCACATCGTATCACCATCCGCGGAAGTTGGCCTGCAGAAGAAATTCGTCTTCAGTTCACCAGCCTCTCATTCCGCCGCTTCTCCGCATCAGCCTTCCTCTATGTTTGATCGCACTCGCCGGGTTTCGCTGTTCTTCGTGCTCTCTTCAATGCTGGCAGTTGCAGGAACCGCCATCGCGCAACCGACCGCTTCTACGGATCGCATTGAAAGCTTCATCGCGACAGCAACACCTCAGAACCCCCGCCAATCGGAGGGCGACATCACAGTCCTCCCGGACGGCACGCTCCTCGCGGCGTGGTCGGATTTCTACGAGAAAGCAAATGACCACGCGCCCGCGCGCATTTCTGCCGCACGTTCGACCGACGGGGGACGCACCTGGGGCAAACGCTACACCCTTCAAGAGAACGCTGGGAACGTGAATGTGATGTCGGTGAGTTTTGTCCGATCGAGTTCCGGCGATCTGCTCTTTTTCTATCTCGTCAAAAATTCCACGACTGACTTGAAGGTCAATCTGCGGCGATCCCAGGACAACGCCCAGACTTGGGACGCACCGGTTGTGATAACTCCGGAGTCTGGCTATCACGTGATGAACAACGCGCGAGTCATTCAGTTAAAATCTGGACGTCTGCTGGCTCCGATTTCCACCGCGACGCAGGTTGGGACGAAAAACGATGGTTTTCGGACGGTTGTTTGTCGATCAGACGACGATGGTCGTACTTGGCAACGCGGCACGACTTACCTCACCGCACCTAAGCGAGGCGCGATGGAGCCAGGATTGATCGAGCTCAACGACGGTCGCGTGCTTCAGATCATCCGCACACAGACAGGACTGATCTGGCATTCCTACTCACGGGACCAGGGGAACACCTGGACAGAGGCCGCGCCTTGGAACATCGAAGCGCCCGAGTCGCCTTCAACCCTAGTTCGCAACCCAGCAAACGGCGACTGGCTGCTCATTTGGAATCCCCATGTGGTCTGGGCGACACCGGAGAAAACGGTCCTCGGCGCCAATCACGGTGGCCTGCGCACGCCTCTCTCAGCAATGATCTCTCGCGACGAAGGCAAAACCTGGGGTACTCCCAAGCTTCTCGAGTCCGATGCCAAGTCCACCTATGCCTACACCAGCGTCACATTTCACCAAGATCGTGCGTTAATCACGTATTATCATCTCCCGGTAGGCAGCACCCAGATTTCGCAGAAATTCCAGAGCGTCCCTATCAAGTGGTTCAGAGACTAGGCTCAGCCTCTCCGACGTCTTTGTGACACACTTGAGGACTCGGGATTCAAGAGCATAGATGTGCGATCGGGGATAGAAACTGGAGGGAAGCTTCAACGAGGCCATAATCAACTTCGAGCCTCCTTCATCTCTCGAAGTCGAACGCTTCCCAATCCCCCAACCTATCTAATCGTCAGTAAAAACTCCCGCACCGTTGCCTGAACCTCAGGCGCAAGAAACGCTCGGCCTCCGTGCCCTACTCCGGGTAGGACGATCAGCCGTGAGGAAACACCGAGCTCTTGGAGTCGGGCGTGTAACCGTTGGCTCTGGTCGAGGGGCACGTCTTGGTCGCGGTCTCCATGGACAATGAGAAAGGGAGGTGACTCACTTGTCGCCAGAAGCAGTGGACTCATCTCTCGCGCGAGGTGAGGCAGGTCGCGCACAATGCCGCCCAGCAACTTCGCCCCATTGGTCGCAGCGAGGTCAGCGTCGGATCTATCTGGCCCCGGCACATTGACCGGAAGCGACGCCACCTCACTCGTTCCGTAAAAATCAATCACCGCTGAGACCCGACTGGAAACGGGTTCATTCGCCGGTCGCGGTGCCATTCCAACCACTCCGGCCAAATTCGCTCCCGACGATTCTCCCGCTGCGATCACGCACTGCGGATCCAGCCCCCATTCGCTGGCACGGAGACGCAGCACGCGAATCGCCTCTTGGGCATCTTCCAGGGGCGCGGGCCAGCGTGCCACGGTGCTGAGCCGATAATCAATGCTCGCCACCGCGAAGCCTTCCGCGGCGAGCCAGATCAAGCGACAACTTTTCCGGCTACCTGATCTCCAACCTCCGCCATGGAACCAAACGATCACCGGCAATCGTTGGCCCATCCGTTTTTCTGGAAGATAAAGGTCTAGCGATAGCGGCCCTGTGTCACGCGTAACGTACCGGATACTTTCCTGACAAACAACGTTCAAGGGGAGCGCACGCCCCGTCGCTGTCCGCGAGGACAACGGCGTCCCCTGACCTTCTGCCGCAGCCAAAAAAGGCGGTAAGAATACCCCGGAGAGCGTTTCGTTCCCGCCCATACGAGAGAGCACATTTGGGCCGAAAAGCCCTGCACCCGACCCCATTTGCGCCGAGGCCGCGTCCGTTAGCACGCCCACTCCACCCAAGAGCAAAACAAGAAGAACACGGTTCATGAGCGTGATGGCGTTCACCTACCTTGTCACTGGTTGGCTTGGTCCGCAACGCTCGAATTTCCTTGGAAGCCTTTACTACCCGGCTGCGAGGCGGAAGTGACCCAGTCGAGTCAACCGCCCTCACCTCTAGGGCAAAAGATAGACCTCGAGTAGAATTTCGCCTGCTACTTTAGCAGTGGCATGCACTGTATATGTTCCGGGCGGTAAGACCGCGGTGTAGGCTGCGTCCTTCGACTGCGGCTTGAGCGCAAATGCTCCGACCGAGGCGGAGAGCGCGGGGATCTGCGCTCCTGTCGTTCCCGCATGCCAATCGTCATTGCTGGCTTNNGCGCCTCGAAACAGCAGGAGCTCTGGATCCTCCGCCGGATGTTCGACCGCAAACTCTTTTAATCCCGGACCGACCACGCGAATCAAAACCCGGCGCGGATAGTCGCTAATGACCAGCCCACCGATCATCGGCGCTCCTGGTTTGACCGAGCCTCGAGTTGAAAGATTGAGCAGCTTGCCCACATCGCTCTTGGCATCGGGCGCGGCCGCTATCGGCAAATACTCGCGGGCACCAACCAGATAAAAATCGCCTGTTTCATCAAAGAGAAAGTTGGCCATCGCCTGCGGCGCCAGGCGTCGATATGCCACCGCGGCTTCTCGCGTAACCAAATTTTGATTACGAGCTTCAGCAGGGACGGACACCGTCGNNACAATACTCGCTGCCGGTCTTCCAGCTCGAACTCACCCCACAGATTAATCCAGCCCCGCTCCAATTGGTCCTGGCCATTTTCATCAAGCACAAATCTCGTCACCGAAACCTCGGTGAGCCGAAGAGAAGGTGTCGCTGAGAGCGGAATACACCAGGTAAGAGCAGCGAGAATTCCAAGAAGACGAGAGGAAGGCATGGACAAGATGGCCTTCCATTTAACAGTTTGCATGCCAGTCGATCTAGAATCTTTAAGTATCAAAACTGTAGCTATTTATGCATCCAATGGCTCTCGAGCCCAATTTCGCGAGTCCCGAAAATGGGAGCCGCTCTTCCCAAGAAAGATATCTCTTAGTCAGAACGAATCCTGACCAGACTCGGCTGCACCCAAACACTGGGGGCGTAAAACTCGCTGAGAAACGGTCGACCACTCAGCCGACCCTCTCCTCACCCGAGAGTTTTTGAGAGGACTTCTTCGTAAGCGCGACGGAAACTCACGCCTTCTGCTCACCCGCTTGTAGTACCTCTCCACTACAAAAGCTCACCGCACGTAAAAATGTCCGTTGACGCAACCGCCTGACGCAGGCGAATCTTTTGCGCTGATCTACGTCGCGCCTCTGCGCAACGCCTCAGCACACACACCTACTATGAAATCCCTGCTTCGCCCCACTTTGGGCGTTCTAGCCGCATTAGCGCTATCCTACGCTGCGGTCGGTACGTCTGCGCACGCGGTCACACCCGCCACAGTCGCTACCGGCCTGCTGGCTCCGACAAAATCCGCCATCACCTCAGAAGGCAACTTGTTGGTTGCCGAAGCCGGCAACGGCCCAAATACAGGTCGGGTTTCGCTGGTCAACACGACCACCGGTGCGCGACGCACGATCGTAAGCGGCCTCCCCTCCGGGATCGCCCTACCCAATCTTGAGCCGTCTGGACCGTCGAGCGTGACCGTCCATAATCGTACGCTCTATATTGTCGTCGGAGAAGGCGACGCCGTGATCGCCGGCGCGGCCGCCTCTACCACCATTCCGAATCCAAGCCCGTCCTCCCCGCTTCTGTCCTCGGTGCTAGCAGTCACTTTCAGTAGCACCGTGGAAGCGATTACCAACGAAATCACCCTCACGCTGGCTGATCACACGACGCTCAAGTCAGGCGGACGGATTGATCGCAACGCCGGT
>DKKJ01000419.1 GCA_002455175.1 Opitutaceae bacterium UBA6669 | reverse complement strand
AGCTTTCAGATTTCCGCTTTCAGTTTTTCCGGAGCTGCACCAAAAGGTTCGCCAGGGTGATCAAGCCCCCTCCCACCACCAGCGTCCAGGTCGCTAGCTCATTCGGATAAGTGATCACCGCCCACACCGAAAACCACGCCGGCAGAAACAGGGCCATGATTGATCCGAACACGGGTTCAATGCAGTAGATCAACCCCGCTTCGGTGGCACTGATCTTCGGCTGCCAGGTATTCATAAGGGTGTAAGCGCCCACGGTGCAGAGCAGTGTCAGCACCCCCGTGAAAATAAGCCACGNNCAATGCGGCGACGGCGTCAACGGAGGGCATCGTCAGGCCCACCGCGGCGAGCAACACGACGCTTTCCGTGGCAAACATCACGAGGGTGACGTTTTCAGGCCGGTTGGTCGCATACTTGGGTTTTTCCAGCCACAGGATCTGTCCCATAAAAAAGAGCGACGCCAGCAAGGTCTCCCATTCACCTCGCCCTAATTTCAAATCACGCCAATCCAGCCGTCCCAAGATCGCCACTCCCGCGAGCACCAGCCCTGCGCTGATCCAGATGATGCGGCCCGGCCTCACTCCTGTTCTCCACGCTACGTAAAGGGGGATAAGGATGGCATAAAGCTGGGTGAGAAACGCCGAGGTGCTGGCCGCAGTGAACTGAAGCCCGTCACTTTGGAAAATCATCCCCGCCACCGCAAACAAGCCAATCACCGCGCCCTGCTCCCACTCCCCGCGCGTACACCCTAGGCCACGTCGCCTCAACGCTTGCCACACCAATACCACCACGGTCGCCAACACAAAACGGGGCGCCAGCACCATGCTGGTGATAAACCACGTTCCGCTACCGGGCAAAATCGCTTCGTGCAGCAGCACCAATGCCTTGATCAGGGGAAAGCTGAGTCCCCAAAAGACATTGGCGACGAGCAGGCCGAGGAGGGCCTGAACGCGAACCGAGCGATGAGTCGGAAGGGTGACAGTCGAGGCCATGGACGGATGGAATCGACCACCGTAGCCGAGTGGCTCCTCGGGTCACGGTATTTCGCCTCAACCCACCCTCTTGACGCAAGATTCTCGCATGTCGGGTGACAATTTGGTGCGTCCTTGAGCCTCGGCTCGACATCGCGAAATGACGACGGCTTGCTGAGGGGCGATGGCGAAGTCACCGAGCCCGCGCGGTCGTTTATCCAAAAAGCACTACGAACAAGCCCTCCCTAGCCTGCGGGACGAACTGATCCAATTGCAGGTTCAGTTAAAGGACGCTCCGACCAAAATCATTCTGATCGTAGCCGGCGTCGATGGAGCCGGCCGAGGTGACGTCATCAACAGCCTTGGCGAATGGCTGGACCCGCGCGGTGTGGAAGCGTTCTCCATTCGTACGCCTACTGAAGAAGAGCGGGAGCGACCTCTCATGTGGCGATTTTGGCGTCATTTGCCCGCTCGCGGACGCATCGGCATCTTCGCGAGCTCTTGGTACACCGAGACTCTCCGCGAGGAAGCCACGAGCAAGAAAGAGAAGGCGCAACTCGATCACGAGCTCCGCGTCATCCGTCACTTTGAAAAGCTTCTCTCCGATGACGGCACCTTGATCATCAAGGTCTGGCTCCACATTTCCAAAGAAGCTCAGTCCCTCCGCCTCCGCAGCCTCGAGAGCGATCCGAACACCGCTTGGCGCGTCACCGAAGACGACTGGCGTGCCCATCGGCACTACGACCGCCTCGCCGATACCGCTCGTATCATCGTGAAAGAAACGGATCGCCCCGGCGCACCCTGGAGCATCCTGGACGCCAGCGACCCCCGCGCTCGCAATCTCGCCGTCGGTGAGTTGCTCGTGAAGCGATTTCAGAGTCACATCGCGCGTATCCAGCGTCGCCATGCCAAATCACCTCGACCCAGTATCCGACCCCGCTCTCTTGACCCGTCTGGCCTGCGTCGCTTGCTGGCTCTCCCTTTAGATCAAAAGCTCTCCGAGGAAGACTATGAAGAGAAACGCGAGAAATGGCTGGGACGATTGCACCGCAGCCTGCGCGCGCTTCAAGCCGAGCGACGCTCGGTGATTTTCGTTTTCGAGGGATGGGACGCCGCCGGTAAAGGGGGCGCCATCCGCCGGCTCACCAGCGCGATCGATGTCCGTGACTACCGTGTGGTGCCGGTCGCCAAACCGACCGACGAGGAAAAGGTCCATCACTACCTCTGGCGCTTCTGGCGTCATGTTCCGCGCGATGGATACATCACCATCTTCGACCGTTCCTGGTACGGGCGAGTGCTGGTCGAACGCTTGGAAGGGTTTGCCCGGCCCGAGGAGTGGAAGCGCGCCTTCACCGAATTGAACGATTTCGAGGAACAGCTCACCGACCACGGCACGATCGTCATCAAATTTTGGATGCACATCTCCAAGGAAGAGCAGCTCCGACGCTTCCGTGCCCGAGAAAAAACCGCATATAAACTCCACAAGATTAACTCCGAGGACTGGCGTAACCGCCGGAAGTGGGAGGCTTATCAAGTAGCCATCGGCGACATGCTCGCTTTGACCGACACGCCGTTCGCCCCGTGGCAGGTCATACCCTCCAACAACAAACGCTACGCCCGCCTCCAGATCCTCAAGACTTCCTGTAAAATAATTGAGGAAGCGCTGGAGGACTAGGGAGAGGCTGTCTCAGAATATCGCCACTCGGCGAAAAGCACGGGAGGGCCACGGTCTCTCGTGGCCGGGTTTGCGTGAACCAGCCGGCGTNNGAGAGACCGCGTCCCTCCCGGGTTCCTGAATTTCGTGAAGCGGCCATCTTCTGAGACTGCCTCGTGTGAGCCCTCCACCCAACGCCGCAGCGCTTTCGCAAAACGACAGCATATATTGTCAGTTCCGCGCCTTGACACCACAGCGCCGCTCCGGCACTTCAGTCATCTCTTAACCACTTCTTTTGTCATGCAACCCACCTTCCGCCCNNATTGTGCTCGCCGCTCGCCGCCGTAAGGGCCGCAAGCGCTTGACTGTCGTTTAATTAGAGGCAGCAGCGAGGGGACCGGCTTCCCAGGAAGCGTGCCCCTTCTCGTGTTACCGTTCCTCTTCACGGCCATGCGCTTCCGCGCCGAGCAACATCTCCGGCGCCAGCGCGATATCAAGGCCGTGCGTGAACTAGGCCGTCGCTACGAATGCGGCGGCTTTACTTTGTGGTACCGGCGCCGTCCGCCGGAAATGGCCGCACCGCCCGCTCCCGAGGTCCCGGTTCCTCCCGACCTCTGTCGGGTGTGTGTCATCGCCTCCACCGCTGCTGTAGGCAACGCGGTGGCCCGCGCTCGTGCCAAACGTCGTCTTCGCGAGGTGTTTCGTTGTCATCAGTCCCAGCTTCCCCCGGGTTTCGATTTACTGCTGATTGCGCGCCGCTCGCTCAATGGGCTTGAGTATCGGGAAATCGAAAAGAAATTCTTGGAAGTCTGTCCTCGCCTCCAGCCTCGACCCGCATGACGCCTCGCTCCTCCACGACCTCATTTCTGCGCCGCGGGTGGCGCGCGGTCGTCGCTTGGCCGTCATGGGGACTGCTCGGGTTGATCCGAGGCTATCAATGGACGCTTTCNNATCCCAGTTGCTCGCAGTATGCCGCGGAAGCCGTGACGACGCATGGCGCGGCCAAAGGAGCCTGGCTGGCTGCTCGACGACTCCTGCGCTGTCAGCCTCTCCATCCGGGTGGAATCGATCACGTCCCGGCCAAAAAATCTCCTGTTTGCCACGCCGTAGTCACCTCGGCGTCACTCTCACGTCCCAACGCCTTTACTCTTAATGGATAAAAAGAACCTGATCATTGGGTGCATTCTGCTGGCATGCGCTTTCGGCTTCATGATTTTCGGGCCGAAGTCCACACCGCCAGCGGCACCTGTCGCTCCCACGACCGCCACGGCCCCGGAAGCCGGATCTTCGCCGATCTCCGGCTCGACGCTCTCCGCTCCCGCCCCCTCGAGCCAGGCCACCGCGACCTTTGCCGCGGTGAGCCGCGATGACGGCAACACGAAGGTCACCCTGCTCGGTAACGAGTTCGTCGAGGNNTCGAGGTTCGACTGACCGATGCTGGTGGCGCCATTCGCGACGTCGCTTTCAAGAAGTATCCAGCTGTCCAAGACAGCCCAGAACCCTTCGTTTTCAACGCACTGCATGCGGACCCGATGCTGGCGTTCATCGACTTCCCGGGTTTGGACCGCACGGCCCGCTTCGCTTTGATTTCCTCTTCTCCAACCGAAGCGGTTTACCAACTGGTCTTGGAAGGTCGCGTCGAAGTCACCCGCCGGTACTCCGTGCACGCGCCGGGAGCACCGCTTAAGGAAGGCGAAGACCCCTACCAGATTCGTCACGAGACCACGTTCCGCAATCTGACGGAGCAAAGCATCACTCTCCCTCGGGCCGCAGTCAGCCTCGGCACCGCCTCGCTGGTCAACACGAACGACTACGGCCAATACCTGAATGTCGGCTTCTACGACGGTGACGACTTCATCTTCAATGAGCGGGGCGATCTCGAGGGCGGCGGTCTTCTCACCTACGTGGGCGTGGGTTCCCGCGATCCCAAACCTTTCGTCGAACAATCAGGGAACGTCCTTTGGGCTACCGTCAAAAATCAGTTCTTCGCCTCAATCCTCTCTCCCGACCAGCCGGGTATTGGAATCATCACCCGCCGCATTGAGCTGCCCGCCTTCCCGGGCTCAACGCGTCCCAATATCGGCCTGACCGGGGCCGCTCGCCTCGATCTCAAAACCCTCGCACCGAATGGCACCTCGGTTTTTGGAGCAGATCTTTATGTGGGTCCTAAGGAATACAAGCGCCTGACCCCTCTGGAAAATCGTCAGGACCGGGTGATGCAATTCGACCGGTACTTCTTCAATCGGATGCTGCTCAGCGGATACGTGAGTCCATTTTTGCTCACGTTGATGCACGGGGCACACTCGCTCGTCCCCAACTGGGGCATGGCGATCATCCTGATGACCCTTTTCCTCAAGATCATCACCCTCCCCTTCACTCTGGCCGCCTCGCGCGCTTCCAAGCGGATGCAAAAACTGCAGCCGCACATGAAGACGATTCGGGAGAAATATAAGGATAACCCCCAAAAGATGAATCAGGCCACCATGGAGCTCTTCAAGGAGCACAAGGTGAACCCGATGGGCGGATGTATTCCTATTCTGATTACCATCCCCCTCTTCGTCGGCTTCTTCGCTATGTTGCAGAGCGCCTCGGAGCTCCGTTTCGAGCCGTTCCTTTGGGCTCACGACTTGTCGGCACCCGATACCATCGCACACGTCTGGGGATTCCCCATCAACATCATGCCGCTGCTCATGGGAGCCACCATGGTGATCCAGATGCGTCTGACGCCGTCGCCAACCACGGACAACATGCAGCTGAAGGTGATGCAGTTCATGCCGATCCTTTTCACAATCTTCTGCTACAACTTCTCCTGCTCCCTGGCATTGTACTCCACCGTCAACGGGTTGTTCACCATTATCCAGCAGCTTATCGTCAATAAATACTCCAAGGACCCAGCCGTGGTTGAAACCGTAGCAAAACCCACGGGCGGCAATCCCTGGAAGCCCGTCAAGAACGTCACTCCGAAGAAAAAGGGATAACGTCCCGACGGGTGGGACGTTCATTCCTCCGCAGTCGCGCTTCCGGAAGCAAACGCCGCCTGGCTTGCTTCCGGCTCGCGCCAGGTCTTTTGTTAGGCACTCTGATTTCTCATGGCCGGCCATAATAAGTGGTCCAAAGTCAAACGCCTCAAAGCGGTCACCGACTCCCGCAGGGGTAAGGTCTTCTCCCGTCTTTCACGGGACATCACGCTTGCCGCCAAAAGTGGCGGAGGCGATCCGGACGCCAATGCACGTCTGCGTACGCTCATATTGAAAGCACGCGAGGCCAACATGCCGGCGGACAATGTCGACCGGGCGATCAAAAAGGGAACCGGCGAGCTTCCCGGAGTCGTGTATGACGACGTAGTTTACGAGGGTTATGGGCCCAGCGGTATCGCCTTCATCGTCAAAGTCACCACCGACAACAAAACGCGTTCGGCGCAGGATGTACGGGCCATCTTCGCCAAGCATGGCGGCAACCTCGCGGCCACGGGTGCTGTCGGTTTTCAGTTTTTACACGCCGGCCAGTTTTTGATCGCTAAGGATCAAACCACGGAAGACCGGCTGATGGAGATCGCGCTCGAAGCAGGTGCCGACGATGTGATCACCACAGACGACGGCTTCGAGGTACGGTGTGAAGTCACCCGCTTCGATAAGGTCCTCCATGCTCTTGATGCCGCTGGCATCAAAACCGTCAGTTCAGAAATCGCGTACATCCCGACCAACACGGTTCCGGTGAGTGCCGCGGTGGTGACATCGATCGAGAAACTTCACGACGCGCTCGACGAGCACGATGACGTTCAGCACGTTTTCTCCAACGAGGACGCGGGTTAGCCCCAGCGGTTTCCCATGAACGACGCCGACGACCATCAGAGCTCTGATCCTTCCGCTACGCTCGAGGGGGAAATCGGGTTGGTGGAGCCTCGTGATTTCGTCACCATCGAGCCATTCGCCTTCGAAAACGGCCAAATCCTTCCTGGATTCACACTGCGGTACGAAACGTACGGTCGGCCGAATGCTGCCCGCGACAATGCCATTCTCATCTGCCACGCACTCAGTGGCGACCACCACTGCGCGGGTATTCACTCGCTAAATGACCGCAAGCCCGGTTGGTGGAACAACCTGATCGGGCCGGGAAAGCCCGTAGATACGAATAAGTTTTTCGTCCTCTGCGCCAACGTTCTCGGCGGTTGCCAAGGATCCAGCGGCCCATCCTCGACCAATCTCTCCACCGGCAAGCCTTATGGAACGTCGTTTCCCTTCGTGACCATCCGCGATATGGT
Source organism: Opitutaceae bacterium UBA6669 (assembly GCA_002455175.1). Classification (GTDB taxonomy): domain Bacteria; phylum Verrucomicrobiota; class Verrucomicrobiia; order Opitutales; family Opitutaceae; genus UBA6669. The sequence goes on along the minus strand of DKKJ01000419.1, from coordinate 6,830 downwards.
GCGCGCCCAGCAACGCTGGCTGGAAGGGATCGGTATCAATTCGTTGCATACGATTATCGGCGGTTCCATGGGTGGCATGCAGGCCTTACAATGGGCGGTCGAGTTTCCCGCCATGGTCAAACGAGTACTCGTCATGGCCACCACCGCCCGTGAAAGCGCCCAAGGGATTGCCTTCAACGAAGTCGGGCGTCAGGCGATCATGCAGGATCCGGGTTGGAACGGTGGGGACTACCCCAAAAACGGCGGACCTCGCGTCGGCCTAGCCATCGCTCGGATGATGGCGCACATTACTTATTTGAGCGACGCCGGACTCGATCGTAAATTTGGTCGGAGGCGGCGTCATGCTCGCGCCCCGCTTCCCGCATCGGCCTCAGCGGAGGTTGCGGCCGCTGCCGGCACCGACCTCAAGACCGATCCTCGCGCTCTGCCTAGCCGCGCGCAGTTCGAGTTCGAGATCGAGAGCTACCTCCGCTACCAGGGACAAAGCTTCATCAATCGCTTCGACGCCAATTCCTATCTCTATATCAGCCGCGCGATCGATCACTTCGACCTGGCCGGTCCAGACGGCACGTTGGAACAAGCGTTCGCTCCAGTCAAAGCCGAGACCTTAGTCATCGGCTTCACCAGCGACTGGCTGTTTCCCCCCGAGCAAAATCGAGAAATCGCCCTCGCCTTGATCCGAGCCGGCAAGCGCGCCAGTTACGCCGAACTGGATACCGACCTCGGTCACGACTCCTTCCTGCTCGAGTCGCCTCAGTTGTACAATCTGGTGCGCAGCTTTATCGAGAGGACGCAGGCAAAAGCGGGAATTCTGAAAAGCTGAAACGCTGAAATTCCTGAAGAACCAAGGACACTACGGAGTCTACCAAACCACTCCGCATTTCGTCATTCCGCTTTAAGCTCTCCGATTTCCGCTTTTCCGCGTTTCAGCCTTTCAGCTTTTCCTCTCATCCTTCCCCCTTCACGGCTTTCAAAACCTCATCGATAGAAACGTCGATATCCAAGCGGTTCGCGGAGGGATCATACGCGGCACCTCCTCCGGAGTCTTCGACTACGGCCCGGTAATCATGGCCAAGCAGTGCGGCGATCCTCCAGTAGCCAGGATGCAAATACCGTGAATGCAAGAGCTCGATGACCCGGGTTCCTGGTCGCGAAAACACCAAATTTGCCAGGCCGGCGCCATGGGGTGCCACCACCAGACGCGCCCGACGAAACAAAGCGGATTGCTCGGACAACGTTAACGTCTCCGTGAACACCTGCTGGAACCCCATCGGAGCGAGCGCCTCCCACAAAAGCGCTTCCTTAACCACACGGCGTCGGCGCGCACCACTACGCGAAAGGTAAAGCCGTTCGAAGCCGTGCGGCCCATCTCCCTCCACACTGCGGCCGAACTCGGCAATCTCCGCGAGCGTCGTCCGCGACGGGGTTTCCCAACTGGGGACGTCGGGAATCAACAGCTGTTCACAGGCGACATGCGCATAACGCGGACCAGGCCTGACGCGCGACGTCCATCCTAGGTGATCCAAAGCCACTCGCTGAAACGTCTCAGTGGCGTGAGCGACCAAGTGATCAAAGCGCTGACCCCGAAGAGCCAACAGGCGCGGGAGCTCTTCCAATAGCCAATGGCTGTAGCCATGGGCCAAAGGAACTGAGGCCACTGCCGTGACACCGGCCCGCGACACCGGGGGCCTTATTTTAAGGTAGCTCAGTAGCCAGTGGTCCGACGCTAGCTTTCCGCGATCAGGCGAAACATCTCCCGCCAAGGTTGTTCCGTNNCCTGCGGAAGCGCCGCTAAAAAGCGGTCCGGAGACCTCCATGACGCGTGCTGCGCCCACCAGGGCACTCCTTTGCCATACGTCGATCGCGGAAGGCTAATCTCCTCACGCTGGCCCACTTCGCCGACCCTACGAAACGAGCCACCCCAGCGCGCCACCATCTCCGCAAGCGGTTCGCAAGCATCAGGGGGAGGCACGTATCCGAGAAAGGTCACTTCCTCCAGCGTGGTGAGCCCGGAACCGATGAGGCAACGGTGAAGAAAGTCGGGACCCGACTGCGCGGAACAGGAGTCCACACTTGAGCCCGTCCCTCCTCCCCTTTCAATGACGCTTCCCCNNCAGGAAAGCGGTCTCCTGCTCATCATTCTGATCTTGGGCATTGTGCTCTCTGTCTTCAGCGGAACCGTGCGGACTCCGCAGTTCCAACTAGCTGCGGACGGAACCCGCGAACGCGTCTTTACGGTCGACAAGGACGGCGAGCGGGTGCCGGCCTTTGTCGAACGCAATAAATTCGCCNNGCGCAGAACCTCGCCCAATTGGCCAAGGACACCAGTTTCATCGCAATCATGGCGGTGGGCATGGCTTTGGTCATCATCTCGGGGGGAATCGATCTTTCCGTGGGCTCCACCTACGCGCTCGCATCCGTGCTAGGCGCCCTCGTGTTGCATGAATTTGGGGCGGAAGGCGCTGTTGTTGACGCCTCGGGCCTAGGAATTTTTCTCGGGATCTCGGTCTGTCTGGTCTCCGCCGCGCTGTGCGGCCTTTTGAACGGTGGCCTGATCGTGGCGCTGCGGGTCCATCCATTCATCATCACCCTGGGAACCATGGCCATTCTCCGCGGGATCGCCTTCGTCGCGACCAAAGGCCAATCCATCGGCAATTTCCCAGCGGGCTTCCGCGATCTGGTACGTTTCGAGGTGGGTCAGGGCCTCAGTTTGATTCCGCTCGCCGTCATGATTTTGGTGACGATTGTGGGCTGGATTTTCCTGGCTCGCCTGGCTCCCGGTCGCCGCGTCTACGCCGTCGGTGGCAACGAAACCGCGGCACGCTTCAGTGGGATTCAGGTCAACCGCGTAAAGCTGGGCGTGTATCTCTTTTCTGGACTCGCCGCAGGAGTCGCCGCGCTTCTCTCCCTCGGCTATTATGGAGCCGCCACCTCAGGTGATGGCCAGGGGTACGAACTGAATGTTATCGCCGCCGCCGTCGTCGGTGGCGCCAGCCTGACAGGAGGACGCGGGTCGGCACTCGGCGTCGTGTTGGGTGCGCTGATCATCCAAATGATCAACAGCGGCATCGTCATTCTCGGGATCGACCAAAATTACAGTCAGATTATCATCGGTGCGGTGGTCATTGCCGCAGTGGTACTCGACAACCTCAACACGTGGCTACAACGCCGCCGCTCTCTCCGGTCACAGCGTTAACCTACTCCCCCGTTTCACTCCCCTCCATGAAAAAACTCACCCTACTCCTCGGACTAACTGCCTGGCTTGCTCTCGCCGCCAGCGGTATCGCCCAGTCGCGTACCCTGGTCATTGGTCTGGTGGCCAAATCTCAAGGCAATCCCGTCTTTCAAGCGGCCCGCGTCGGAGCCGAAGACGCGGCCAAGGCTCTGGGCAAACAACACGGAATCACCATCAAAATCGATTGGCGGACGCCCAACGAAGAGAATGCCCAGCGCCAAGCCGAGGCCATTGAGCAGCTCGTGCTGGCAGGAGCCGAGGGCATCGCTGTGAGTTGCTCGGACGCCAATAAGCTGACCGATGCCATCAACTCGGCCGTAAACAATGGCGTGCCGGTCGTGACTTTTGACTCGGACGCACCGAATAGTCGGCGACTGGTCAACTATGGGGTAGACGACCTTGAATGCGGAAAGCAATTGATGGAAGAACTCGCCAAATTGCTCAGTGGCCAAGGCACGGTTGCCGTGCTTGCTGGCAACCAAAACGCTCCCAACCTGCAGCGCCGCGTTCAAGGGGTACGCGAAGTTGCCAAAAAGTATCCCGGGATCACGATCCGCAGCGTCAATTACCACAAAGGGACACCCCAGGACGCCGTGGCCAAAATCGAACAGGTCATGCAGGCTAATCCTGATATCACGGGTTGGGCCATGATCGGCGGCTGGCCCCTCTTCACCGAGAATGCACTCAAGTGGAAACCAGGCACAGTCAAATGCGTCTCCGTCGACGCGCTCCCCGCCCAGCTCGCCTACATCCGCAGTGGCCACGTGCCCGTATTGTTGGCCCAGCAATGCTACGCTTGGGGACAACGCTCGGTGGAGATCCTAGTCGACAAGATCATTCTCAAGAAGAATCCGCCCTCCACCAAGGAGGTCAGCGCACTTGTTCCCGTGACCAAGGAAAACGTCGACGCCTTCGCCAAGAATTGGGACACCTGGCTCCCGAAGTAAGCGCATCGCCGTTCGCACACGCGCATTCCCCAGCATGTCGTTTTTAGCCTTCGAAGGTATTGGCAAACGTTTTCCCGGTGTGGTGGCGCTCGACGATGTGAGCTTCACTGTAGCCGAGGGCTCCTGCCACGCCTTGATTGGAGAGAATGGCGCCGGAAAGAGCACCTTGGGAAAGATTCTTTCCGGTATTTACACAGCCGATACCGGGCGTCTTCGGTTGCAAGGTAGGCCCATCGCTCCTGAGTCCCCACTTGCGGCCCGGCGTCTAGGTATCGCCATGGTCCATCAGGAGCTCGCCTTCTGTCCCAACCTGAGCATCGCAGAAAACCTTTGTCTAGGAGAACTCCCCCAGCGTGCAGGCTGGGTCGATCGCTCTGCCCTCCGCGCCCGCGCCCGCCAGCTTTTGGCTTCGATTGGTGCCGACTTAGATCCAGATCGATTAATTGGGACGTTATCCACCGGACTCGAGCAATTGGTCCAAATCGCCGCCGCCGTGGGCACGGGAGCCAAAGTCATCGTCATGGACGAGCCCTCCAGCTCGCTCTCCGCGGGCGAAACCCGGGAGTTATTTCGCTTGGTTCGTACCCTCAAAGAACGCCGCATCACGATCATCTACGTCTCGCATCGCCTGGAAGAACTTTTTGCGCTGTGCGATACCATCACGGTCTTACGCGACGGCCGTCACGTTGCGACAGAGCCCATCTCCTCGACTCGCCCCGATCGCGTCGTCAGTCAGATGATCGGACGTGACCTACGTCCAGAAACACCCACACACCTCAGCCGCGCTTTAGGTCCCGTCGCCCTGACCGTGAATCGCTTGTCATCACCTGGGCGATTTGAAGATGTGTCTCTTACCGTTCGCGCCGGCGAGATCGTTGGCCTGGCGGGACTGGTCGGAGCAGGTCGGAGCGAGACCTTACAGGCGATCGTTGGACTCGATCCAGAAGCTCAAGGAAACGTCCATGTGAAAGACCGGCCTCTACGCCTGGGAGCGCTTGAAGAGGCGTTGTCTGCTGGGCTTGGTCTTCTCCCGGAAGATCGCAAGCGTCAGGGGTTGGTGCTTGGGATGAATTGCCGCGAAAATACTTCTCTGGCTATGCTCCCCTTGCTCAGTCGCCTCGGATGGATCCGACGCGAAAAAGAGCAAACGCTCACACGCCAGTACGTCGCCCGCCTGCGCGTGAAAACGCCCAGTCTTGAGACCACCGTGGCCGGCTTGAGCGGAGGGAATCAGCAAAAGATCGCTCTGGCCAAATGGCTCGCTCGCGCCTGCGATATCCTGTTAATCGATGAACCCACGCGCGGCGTAGACGTAGGCGCCAAAGCTGAGATCTATCAACTGCTCGATGAGCTGGCCTGCGAAGGGAAAGCGATCCTGGTCGTCTCGTCTGAATTGCCCGAGTTGCTCACGTTAAGCCGACGCATCCTGGTCATGCGCCAAGGCCAGTTAGTCGGCGAAGTGGCCCGGGAGCACGCCAGCGAAGCCAATCTCATGCACTTGATGGCCGGGGTCGCCGCCCACTGAGACGGTTTCAGCATTTTCGCTCTTTCCCTTTCTGCGGTCACCGGCAGCCTAATCGGTCTCCGTCATGTCCAAAGCCAACACCAAACGTACCGTCGATATGCAGATCCTCGCGGACTGGGTCGAACCCAAGTCGCGGGTGCTCGATCTCGGCTGTGGTCGCGGGGTGCTGCTCGAATTTCTAGCCCAGTCCAAACAAGCGGAGGTGGTGGGCGTCGACCTCGACGTCGATAAAATCACCGGTTGTATCCGCCGGGGTGTGACTGCCTACCAGGGAGACATGATGGCGTTCATGCAGGCCTTTCCTGAAGGCCATTTTGATCGAGTCATCTGCTCACGCACGCTTGAGGAATTGAGTGCGCCCGCCGAAGTGATTGCGCAGGCACTGCGGGTAGGTCGGGCTTTGACCGTGGGATTCGTCAATCACGGTTACTGGAAGAATCGGTGGGACATGGCCTGGGGTGGAAAGAAGCCGCGCAATGCGGTCTACACCACACCCTGGTTCGAGAGCCGTCCGGCCAACCCCGCAACCATCGCGGATTTCGAGGAATTTTGCGCCAGCAAGAAGATTCGCATTACTCGCCGGGTTTACCTTCGCGGAGACTGGCACCGGCGCTGCTCGTACGGACCGAATCTATTCGCCGGATACGCGCTCTACGATTTGGCGCGCTGAGCGTCTTTTTCAGCAAGAAATACCCAGACTACGTTTGCGGATGCTCGGGAGTGATCTCGCGGATGGGCTTGCGCTTGCGCCGCTGGCACTCTCCCCGCACGCGCAATTCCTCACAAGAAGCCTCGATGCGCAGGCTCATTTTCTTCGGATAGAAGCCGAGTTGACGCGCCAAAAAGCCCTCGCGCAGGGGAAGACAACCATCGTCCATGACCACCACCTGCTCACAGTCGGTGCAAACGATACTACTCATCCCGTCGTTCACTTCCTCGACGATGACATAACACCGCGTGCCGCGCGCCCCGGGAATCTCTCGGAGCACCCCTGCTTCGACCAACTTGGCCAAAGTCCGGTAAACGGAGGCCATGGAAACGACTCGGTCCACTTGACGGACCTCGCGCAATAATTCCTCAGCCCCAAACGGTGCGGCCTGACTACCAATGACGCGGCAAATGA
>DKKJ01000232.1 GCA_002455175.1 Opitutaceae bacterium UBA6669 | reverse complement strand
GCGCGTAACGCCGCACGTGCTGCGGCACACTGCGGCGATGGAGTTGCTGCAAGCGGGCGTGGATCGATCGCTGATCGCGATCTGGCTCGGCCACGAGTCGGTCGAGACAACACAGATCTACTTGGCGGCCGATCTGGCGATGAAAGAACAGATCCTCGCGCGCACGCGGCCAATCAAAACGGCGGCGACTCGATACCAGCCCGCCGATAGGCTCCTCGCCTTCCTTCAGGCGCTATAGCCAGCCGGATTATGCCGCATGCGCGGGCGCTACTTCAGAGGAGGTCGTGTCCTCGATGCGGCATAATCNNGATCGCGGGTGCTGCCCGGTTGAGCGCCCGCTCGGGATGCGCGAAAGTCAAAGCGCTGGGTGAAGCGCCGAGGCCGTGTCCCGCGCAGCGGGACCAACGAGGGGGACGAAGCGCGGCAGCGCGGTACCGAGGCGAAGCCGACATCAACCAATGGTTGATGCGCAGCATCGGCCCCGGGCGGAGCGCAGGGGTAGCCTACCGGGTGCCCCCCGGGCGGGGCAGAGCTAGAAGAATTTGAGCGAAGCGAGCATTACTCTGTGTGCTCATTTACCTTGCTCGCTGACAACCAAGTCGGTAGAGACGTGGGTGGTTGAAATTCGCAGATCCAAGGCCGCGCAGATGACATGTCCAACCGGCGTGGGAAGCCTACTCGGTCTTTTGATTTGTGCTCGCACTGATGACGGCCGGGAGTTTGCGGTAAAGACGTCAGACTGGCCAATGCACGGATGCCGCAATTTCCGTATTCGGCTCGCCGTTGAATTTGTTTACTATGCCTACGCCCGGGAAAATCACGTTCCCACACCGGAGGCGCGCGTGCTTGAACTTCCGAATGATGTTGGCTGGGGCACGGAGATTCTTCCCGGGCGCGTGCAACTTACCGGCCGCGATATGACTCTCACAGAGGCAGAACGCGAAGCAGTGAAGGTCGGATTTCTTAGCTCCCGCGACGCGCGAGACGAGTTCTTGCGACTCTCATTTCTAGACGTTCTGCTGCTTAACCAAGACAGGACCGAACCGAATGTCCTGAAACAGCAAGTGGAAGGCGCCACCCGACTCAGTTTTATCGATCACGAGCAAAGTCTCGGTTGGCGTAGCAACATCGAGGTTCCGGCAGAGAACGGCATCAAGTCGCCGGAAATAGAGGTTTTGCGCATTGCCGACCGCTATGCTCGTTTCGGTCGGAAATATGGATGGGGCCTACAAATTTCCACGGGCGAGGAGCGACGAACGATCTTTCAAGGAATGAAGTGCGATCCATCGCTCTTTGACGAGATCGGTGCGAATATTCCCGACGGATGGCTCTCTCCAGAGAGCTTGCAAGATATGCGAGTCGGACTTGGGAATTGGTGGGCCTACCTCGAACGTAAGCCCTACGAAGAGATCGACCAACTGATTTTCGGGGCTTCAGTTGCTCCCCAATAACAGTGCCCGTCCCAAGGAACGGGCGCTGGGATAGTTATAAGGTCGATCTATTTCGCCAGAGCCCTCAACCGGGCATTGAGGAATTTGATGTCCACTTCGGCACCGGTGACGGTGGCGCGTGCTTTGGCGAGGCAGACCTCGGCTTTCATCAGCTCGCGTTTGAGCGTGTCGAGATCGTCGGCCGCAGTGCGTGGGTTGCGTGCCGTGGTGAGTGCTTCGGAGGTGCCATTGTTCATGGTGAATTTCTTTGGGTTGTGAATACACCGGTCAGCGGAGTAGTGACCGGCGCCGCTGATTCAAGCGGTTCGCGTGCGCCTAGCACGCAAGCGCGCCTACCGGAAACGGGGGATCACGCCTCCCGAAAGAAAGGGAGCGGCCCGCAGGCCGCTTCCCGTGTGACTCAGTTGTTCGCGAACTCGCTCGCGAGACTCCAGAGCGCCTTGTTGAGCTTCTAGCCTTCGCTCAGGCCGCCTACCGGGCGTCCGATTGCGGCGGATGCCCATGCTGGCGGTGTAGCCCATGTAGCGGTCACCGCCTCGGATCAGGTGCTCCTGAACCAGTTAGGCAGCGGAGAATTGAAGCAACAACGCGCTGAGCTGCTGCAGCGTTGGCGATGGCTTTCCCGCGGCCCACGCTTTTTCAAGGATGCCCGCGATGCACAGCGAATTTTTCTCAAGACCGCCAGGCTGACCAAGTTCGGCCTCCGTCGCCGTTTTCCACGCACTCCATTCACCAGCGGCGTAATCGCTACGAACTTTACTGCCAAGGTTTTCCACCCATATCACGTGTTTGTCGGTGAGAATCGGAGCGGTTGGAAAGGGTTGCGTCGGATCTAAACCGAGGAGTTTGAGGAGACGTTCGTTGTCGGCCTTGTGCAGGATGCGACGGCCGGCGTTCTGCTCGTCGCCGTCCGCATCAAACATAAGAAACACGGGAATTGAAAGGAGTTGGGCGATAGCTAGTGGTTGCACGAGTTCGCTCTTCCCGCTCACGGGCACGAGATGGCATCCAGCACTTCGCCACGTGTCCCATTTGGCTTCCAAATTCAGTGCTGGAGGTGATTCCCCTATGCCGCATACGCCAAAGATCGCGAGTGCGAGGTTTGTGACGCTTCGAGAGAGCATGAGGATGGAAATGTCGGCAACGAATGTCGGCGCAAAACACAAAATCCCATGAATACGAGAAGTCGTCTCTTAAAAGGCTCAACCCATACCTTCGCACGAAAACTCATAACTGTTGTCGGCCAATCATTTCGCTCCGGCGTGTGCCTCTTCGTGGTCTGGGCCATGGTCGCCCTCCATGCGCAGGTCCCGGACTGGGTAAATGCCNNCGGCCATCGCCGACCGTTCGCCAAGGTCCCGCCTCTGCCCTCGCGAACTATCCAGAGACCGACGTTTTATTCATCGGCAATAACGGCACTCCGTTCGTTCTCCGAGGAGAATTTGGCAAGGTTACCGATGCCGCAAGCGGCATCAGTCCCGACAACTCCGATCGAATCGCAATGGTGGTCGCCCCACTAGTTGGGCTGAGGGCTGTAGACCTCGCCCTTCGTGGGATAGCCAACGATCCAAATGGTATGAAGCACGTAGCTTTCGACGTTCGCATTGGTACCTTGGAAGTAACCGGTGCATCGGTTATCGCACACATAACCAGGAACGGTAACTTGACCAGCGTAAGCGCAACCGTCCCAGACGATCCCTCGCTCCCAACGTCCAGCTCNNTCCTAGAGTGCCCCGAAGCTGGTATATTTTTTACCTGCACAAAATCAGCCCACGTTTCTTGCATGGGAATTCGGCTTTAATCTCAACGCCCAGTCCGAAGACCTGATATACAAAGCTTACGTCGACGCAAAAACCGGGCAGGTTTTGGAAGTCAGAGATCAAATCCAACGGGCAAAAAACCGAAGCGTCGCCGACTTAAATGGGGCAGTCGGCTACAATAGT
>DKKJ01000177.1 GCA_002455175.1 Opitutaceae bacterium UBA6669 | reverse complement strand
GGTTCGGACAACAAACCGCACACCCCTGTTATGATCCATCGTGCGCCTTTCGGTTCGATGGAGCGTTTCTGCGGTGTTCTTATCGAGCACTTCGGCGGCGATTTCCCCGCTTGGCTGGCTCCCGAGCAGGTTCGCTTGGTTCCCATCAGCGACAAAACCCTCGAATACGGCCAATCGCTCCTCGCCCAACTCCGTGCCGCAGGCGTTCGTGCCACCTTGGATGAACACAGCNNGAAGCAGAAGCCCAATCGGTCAGTGTGCGTTCCCGCGCGCGTGGAGACGAAGGCGTGAAACCGTTTTCCCAGTTCCTCGACCACTTGGTCACGGAGATCAAGACCCGCGCACTTCCCGCGAAAAAGTAAGCCTGTCTCCAGTCGCCGCCCATGGAATGGAAGTCTGAACTCGACGCCATCGTGGGCGCGCGCCACGGCGGCCAGATCACGTCCATCCTTTCGCAACTGAAGGGATTGGACGCTCGATACCCCCACACCGCCGAAATCAACGTTCAACTGGCGTGGACACTCGAGGCCTCAGGGCAGGAAGCACAGGCGCTCCCTTACTACGAAAAGGCGGTAACGCTCGGTCTTTCTCCCAATGAGCTCTCCGGCGCCCTCATCGGTTGGGCCAACACCTTGCGTGCGACAGGTCAGACACAGCANNTGGAGTCAGCACGTCGGCAGTTTCCCGAAAATCGCGAAATCGAGGTTTTCCGCGCGCTCACGCTTCACGAGGCGGGACAGTACCAGGAGGCGTTCCAACAGCTGCTTTCGACGCTTCTGGAAACCACCGAGGATATTGGGATCACCGCCTACCAAAGGACTCTTCGCTACCAAATGACCCGGCTTCAGACTTAATTCGCCCCCCCTCTATTGATCCGACGACTTCCGAGCGCCGCTCTTCGTAAACCTCACTCAAAGACGCTTGAACGACAGATCAGTCGTATCGAGAAAACAAAAAAACCGGCCGTTCATAGGGCCGGTTTCGTCAAATGAGTTTTTAGGGCGATTAGATCGCAGCATCACCGCGTTCGTCAGTGCGGATGCGGACGGCCTCATCCAGCGCCACGACAAAGACTTTACCGTCACCGATCTTCCCAGTCTTGGCTGCCTTGACGATGGTATCCACCGTCTTGCCCACCACGTCATCGCCGACGACGATCTCCAGCTTCACCTTGGGAAGGAAATCCACCGTGTATTCNNGGCTTGATGATGGCAATGATGAGTTTCATGCAAAAACGAGATAATTGAGGGCTTTGCATAAGGTAGGTCAACATCGCCCTAGCGCAAGCCTACTTCCGCCTTCGAGGCGTGAAAACGCGCTCCATCCGAAGCTATCGAAACCATTACTGAGAACAAAGCCGCCTCTATTCGAACACCCCCTCAGCTCGATCTAGCTGAGGAGACCTTTCATGACTCGGATTAGGGGCCGACCCTTCCCTGTTCCTTCCTATCGACCTCAATCTAGACCCGGCGGAACGGGTCCTCCACCTAAGACGGGAACGAGCGTTCTTCCTCGCTCGTGACACGGATCTATCGCGCTGGTGATGAGACAGCGTCTGGGTGCAATTTATCGAACTCCAGTTACCGCACACAATCACCCGTTGGGCCTAGGTTCATTTATTTACTACCCGCTCAACCGAGATATTCGCATAAAATATGCTNNAAGCCACAAAAAAGGAGCGACCGAGATAATCGCTCCTCGTCTGCTGATTCTGGTAAAGGTGCCAGCTTACTCCGGCATCACCGTTTGAATATGGAGTTCCTTGAGCTGCTTGGGGGTCACCGGTGTGGGGCTCTGCGCCATTAAGTCCTGACCCTTCTGCGTCTTTGGGAAAGCGATGACATCACGAATGCTCGTCGTGCCACAGAGAAGTGCGACCATGCGGTCCAAACCGAAAGCAATCCCGCCGTGCGGGGGAGCTCCGAAAGTGAACGCCTTGAGCATGTATCCAAAACGACTCTCCACCACGTCGGCGGGAATTTTCAGCACATCCTCAAAAACTTTCTTCTGCAGAGCGGGTTGATGAATCCGGATAGATCCCCCACCCAGCTCCATGCCGTTCAGCACGACATCGTAGTGTTGACCGCGGACCTTTTTGGGATCGGTGTCCAAGAGCTCGGCATCCTCGACCACTGGTGCAGTGAATGGATGGTGAGTCGCCAAATAGCGGTTCTGTTCCTCGTCGAAGCTCATCAACGGGAAGTCGACCACCCAAAGGAAACGCCAATCGTCGGGACGCAGCGTAAGCTTCCCACGCTTCTGCAGAAGCGCTGCCGCCTCCAGGCGGATTCGCCCGAGAATCGCGCAAGCCTTTTCCCAGGGCGCCGCAGCAAAGAAGACGATATCACCATCAGCGATCGCGAGACGTTGCGTAAGCTCCGCTTTCTCTGCGTCCGAGAAGAATTTGACGATGGGTGATTTCCATTCGCCGCCTTCAACCTTGATGAAGGCGAGCCCTTTCGCCCCAAGCGATTTGGCGACGTCTTCGAGCGCTTTGAGTTCACCCTGCGTGAGGTCAGCAAGCCCCTTGGCGTTGCATGCCTTGATGGATCCACCGCTGGCGACCGTAGCTTGGAAGACCTTGAACGCAGATAGGCGAAAGGTCTCCGTGAAATCGACCAGTTCTAAACCAAAGCGGACATCGGGCTTGTCCACACCGTAGCGGTTCATCGCATCCACAAAGGGCATACGGGGAAAGGGCGTGGGAAGATCGTGATCAAGCACATCCTTCCAGACTTTCTTCAGCATGCCTTCGAAGAGGCTGTAAACATCTTCGCGCGTGATGAATGAGGCTTCGACGTCCACCTGCGTGAACTCCATTTGCCGATCTGCCCGCAAGTCCTCGTCGCGGAAACAGCGGGCAATTTGGAAGTATCGCTCCACACCCGCCACCATGAGAATCTGCTTAAACTGTTGAGGGGATTGCGACAGCGCGTAGAATTCTCCGGGATGAATCCGCGAAGGCACCAGGTACTCGCGTGCCCCTTCTGGGGTGCTCTTGAACAACGCAGGCGTCTCCACCTCGATAAATTCGAGGCTGTCAAAGTAGTCGCGAATCGCCTTGGTCGCGCGATGACGAACCTGGAGGTTCTTCCGCATCTTGGGGCGACGCAAATCAAGGTACCGGTAGGTCAAGCGAAGGTCTTCGTTGACCTTATCCCCGCCCGCATCGTCCAGAGGAAACGGCGGCGTTTCCGAAACATTGTGAATCGTGAGGTCCGTTGCATCCACTTCGATTGCACCCGTGGGCAAAGAGGAATTCACTGTCCCTTCAGGACGCGCTACTACCTTGCCGGAAACTCCAATGACCGACTCAGGCTTCAGGTGCGCGGCCTGCGCGCCCAAGTTCGCGTTCACCTGCGGGTCGAATTTGACCTGGGTGATCCCTTTTCGGTCTCTCAGGTCANNAATAAACAAGATCCCGCCGTGATCACGGATGGAATCCACCCAGCCGAGCAAGGACACGGTCGCGCCGAGATCGGTAGAGGTGAGTTGGGCACAATGATGGGTGCGCTTCATGAACGTAGGAAGGGACTAGCTAAGCGCGCCCGGGGTTAGGCCGGCAACCTAAATCCCCGTGGGTAAGAGCGCGGCGTCCTGCATCCCGTGAATAATCTTCTTATCCGGGGGACAAAATGTCGCCAACGCCCCACTTAGTTTCGCAGCACCCTCCAGCACAAAATAATAGGGGCAGAGTCGAAGTCGACCTGAGGAGTCTTGAGCGACGCGAGAATCCTCTCGGGAGTAGAGAGGATGCTGCACCCGTTTCGGCTTTCGATACTCTTGCAGGATGTGAAAATTGGTGGGCGCATCCGCAATCGCGATATCGACACCCGCCTGCCATTCCTCACGTGAGCAATCGCTGCCGAGGACAACGCTACGCGCCCCCCAGGCTGTTTCATGATATCCCGAGATCTTGATGATCAGGTCGCGCTCCTTCTGCGAGGCACCTGCCAACTGGCGCCAATCCGTCAGCGACCGTCCGCCAACCTTGGGTCCGTCTAGAACCGCTCCAGGGGGTAGAGGCGATGTGTCTATCACCCAGGTCATTGGGATCAGCGCTTTCAATACCTTTAAGGTACGACCGCTCAGCGTTTCGGACCAAAAATCAACCAACAGATGATGATGAAAGAGCGCAAATGATAGCTTCTCCTCCTGAAAGGGGCGCATCGGTGGAGCGATCGCCACCTCTCCCGCTGACCAGGCTTCGAAGAGAAATTTCGCTGTCCGAACGTTATCCAAGTCGAAGAGTTCGAAGAAGCGATAAACGACATCGATTTTCTCCGGGTTGNNCATCAAAACACAACGTGGTCCCCAACGGAAAAATATCATCGGGGGACAGGCAGAAAACGCGTTTTCCTTGAATCTGGAGTTGATGGGCAAGCCATTCCATTTCAGGGCGATAGGTTCCCGCTTCATCCGAAACCACCAAGGCAATCAGTGGGTTGCGCACATCCTTACGAAGAGCGGCGAGCGAAGCGTAAAAATTGCGGATCATTGCGTCATCGCCTCCAATGATCCCATCCGAACGATCCCGAGGCGCAGCGGTCTCGTGCTGCCCGTGCGCATAAAGTCGGTTTAAAAACGCGGTGAGGCCAATTCCACCCGGCACAGAATCGAGCTCGGTCATCACGAAGCCTTCTTCGGTGAGGAGCAGATCCGGACGTAAGACTGTGGGAAAAACACCACGATTTTTGCTATCCCGAGAATGGGCGACCAGTGCCGCGGGCTTTCCTCGGTCCAAGTACTCAGCCACCCACGGTGCCAAGAGCGGCTTGTTCCGGAGGAGATTTTTCCCGTTGGCCGAACGGAGGTACAAAGTTTCCAGCGCCTGTTGAAACTCGAGACAAGCGGCACCGATTCCCTCGAGTTCAGTCGCCTGCTCCGGTGAGAGCTTCCACGCTTGTGGAGACAGCTGCCAGGTTTTCGCCTCAAAAAGCGGCTGACTGGCAAAGGCTTGCTGCAGGGAGGCGAAAGAAAGTTCGGGCATGGATGCGGAGGCGATACCAGAGGACGAAATCCGATTGCTGATTTAAGCCAACCAAACGAGCAGTTTACCCCCCACTCTTCAAGGAATCCTCAGGTTCGTTTCGTCAGGCTACCCTCGCGGCGAGCTCTCCTAGCCAATGAGTAACCCTAAAATGTTTGCTGGACAACGGATAGCCACGCCCAGTGGGACACCGTATCAACCAAAGCGACGTGGTGAGTCAAGTTTGCCCCCGGTTTTGCCTCCACCACCCACTCCATGCGGAGGCTACCGTCAGGCAATACACTGGGTCCTAGCTCGGATTTTCTGGGTAAATTTCTTCCATCGAGAGATTTCCAGATTAGTCGATCCCTCCAAGGCGCCTTATCTGAAGGTGCACTTTGCTCGTGGTTAAAGCGCGCCTCAATCCATACCTGCGTTTGCACGTGAGGAACGACTGCCACCTCGACCTGACCACGCCCTCCCACCTCGACTTCTGCCCAGCACTGGCCTCGGAGGTCCACCAGTCGATAGCGTCCCGGAGCGGCCAACACGCGCTTCCATACCAGCTCGGTCCTACCAGCAGCGCTTTTACCAAGATCGACACTCAAACCTGCCGCATCCTTCCAAACTAGGGGTGGAGCCTGCTGAATGAAGGAGCGTTCTTTCCGAAAGCTTTGTCCGTGTGCGAGCGATCGCGAAAGCAAAGCAGCAGGGATACTGAAAAGAATTCCCTCACTGAGTTCTGCTCCCGCAAATGCCGCGGGCAACTGCCGTTGACTTGCCTGCAAGGCCATCTGCCGCTGCTCCTCTACGTTCTCTTCCGCCCCCTCCAGCACGGGCCGAGTCATCAGCACAGCAGCTTGTGACAGCACAAGCCGCGGAGGCGTGAGAGTCGCTGTCATCAAACGGCTCAAGGAGAGATTGGGAAGCATAACGCTCCCAGTCGGATTCTCTTCCAGACCTACTTCCGAACTTAACGACTTATCTCGCGGGTTCTGTTTTTCAGAGGAGGGTTTGGCTGGATTGGCAGTGGCTGAACGGGTGATTTCGTCCGTGCCGGGTGAGGTGCCCTCGCGAGCTTCGTGAGCAGGGTTCGACGAATCTATTTCTATGTTTGGCGAGTAAGAATTCGGAGGATCACCCGTGTTCGAAGATCGAGCGATTCGTGGTCCCACCCGACTTCTCGAGTGATCTCGATCTTCAGGAAGTTCTTCCGACATCCCATCGAGCCTCGAAGGGGAGGCTTCGGCCGCCTTCGGCCTGTTCCCTTCAGAGGGGTTCGGCTCCTCATCTTCGGGTTTAATCGCGGATATCTGACTCGGGGCCTCTGCATTCACTTCCGAAGATGCCTCCGTTCCCAGTGAAAGGGGGTCGCCTTCCGGTCTAGGGACAGCTCTTGGAGGAGAGGCCTCGGGCAGCAATNNGAGCCGAGTTTGCTGCAAAACGAGATGCTGCCGGCCCGGCACCTGAGCTTAACCCGCGGACCACTCCTCCACTCAACTGCTGCGCAACTGTTGGGTGGCCACGAGTGTCAGCACCCCCTCCCCGCCCCGTGGGAATCTCACTTCCCTGAGATGCCGATTTCCTTCCCCCGTTCCCTTCAAAAGCTAAAGGTGCCGCCGCCTCCCGGTCAGGGCCAAGATACGTAGAGTCTGTGCCTAACTCCCTCTCCCCAGAGGTCTCACGCTCTAAGTCGTCTGTTGCCGTGGCCTCAGTCGAAAACAGACCGTTCGCCACTACGTCATGGTCTGTCCCTAATCGATCGGCACTGTCGNNTGCCGCCAACCGGCCGCCAATTGTCGGCGGCGCTCCTCCAGCATTTTCTGCGTCTCCATCCTCTCCGGGAGCACAGGTGTTTTTTGAGCTTCGGCTTCCGCCCAAGCCCCTTTCTCCACTCCGATGTCGCGTTCGTCCTGGCCATTCCGCCCCCGAGAATTACTCCAAAAAAATAGTCCTGCCCNNCCGCCAATGACCGTAAGCAGACCAAGAAAAATCATACCCCTCCAACGGTGATCTCTACCTTGGTGATCAACCCTAGACCCAGGCGTCGTCGCGGGCAACGAATGGGCGGCGTCTGCTCTCGCGTCATCAGCAACCATATCCGCGGATGGATTTTTTCCCTTCGTGGAGCGAGGCTTCCTCGTGGCCGTGCTTTTTAGCTGGAGACCGCGCACGCCTCCTTGAGCCAGGTCCACCACCAATCCTGTTACCGAGAAATCAATCTGATCGGACACTCCTCGCACGCGAAAACGCCCTGGCGCGAGGTCGCCAAAAATAAAACTCCCGTCCCGATCAGTCCGCGTCCTCGCGAGCACCGATCCACGAATATCCTCCAGCACTACTTCCTGTCCCTCGGTAGCTGTGCCGCCGACACTGACCGTCCCCTGAATCTCACGTTCGCCCGAATCTAAAGAGGAGGGCACGGCCGCGCGACGAAACGACCAGCTATNNACCCCAGATACCGTCGCCGCACAAAATGCAAGCAGTGCAGAGTCCGACTTCATTGCCAGCCCCTTAAGCACTGACGCCGCCACACTGAGAATCTGCTGCGTCGACGCAGGTGGCTCTTCTGCGATCGTATCCAAGATAGCCGCCACCGCTGCTTCTAGACGTTTTCTTACTCCGGAGAGTTGGGCCGCAGTCGGCGTCAAAGCTTTCTCTAGCTCCAACCAGCTCCAGCTGACCGTTTGGTCAGAAACGTGGCTGTGAGGCGAAAGGAGAACGTTTTTAGTAAATGGCTGCAAAAGCGGCCAAAACGCAAAAAGCGGTCGGTCGCCCACGCAGAAGGCCGCATCAGACCCAGCTTGCCAGGTCATCTCTGCAACCTTTCTACATTCACTTTTAGTGGCAGTCACGGCAATGGAATCACTGGGTCTGAAAGTAGCGTCACCAGCGGCCAACGGTAGCGTTGCCCCGCTTTAAAGTCACAGGATACTCTCTGCATTAAATAGGCATCTCGAGTACTTCCGGTCACACCCTGCTCAACCTCGTAATGTCCTGCTTCAACGTGGAGCGCACTGCTCTCACGCGGGTTGAGCGTTGAGGTCAGCACCGTGCTCCCACTGCGCCTCAAAACCAATTTCCAGGTGTAATCTGTCTGATTGACCACCGTGAGAAGAGCATTCTCTTCCGCGACCTTGGGCAAGGCCGACCGGGTTGACTGACACCCTGTAAGCCCGCACGCTACCCCCGCCAGCATCAGCGCAAAGCAGGTGTAAAAAAATCGGTAAAACCCTCTGGGCATTTCGGTAAAAAAGTCGTTTCTCTAAAAAATTACCTTCGGCACGACCTTCTGCGTCCTTAGTTTTAAAATAACCGAGGTTGTCAGAGAGGGAGCAATTTGGCAGACGTGCCCGCAAAATTGTCATGCCGGATTCTTCGCGCTATCCCCTTTTCGCCCCCAACGGGGATGAAAAAAGCAGGACAAGCTTTACCTCCTCGTCGCCCAATCCTCCTCTGCGAACGAGGATGTTGTTGCTGACGATCACCCTGTTGATCCCAGCAGGCCTGCTTGCCGCATGGCTCANNTCATCGTGGAGTCCAACCGCAATCAGCGTGCGCTTTTCGAGCGCCAACTCAGCGAGACAGCCCGCGTCCTCTCTTCCGTTATCGATCGACAATTGAGTCAGTCGGAAGCTCAACTTCGGGCTCTGGCAACCTCGCCGGTCCTCGAAGCAGGTGACATGGCTGCTTTTTCCCGCCAAGCGCGAGCTACCGTCATCGAACACGACCGTTGGATCACACTGCAGAGTCTCGATGGTCGTCACATCGTGAATACACGAATCGCCTGGGGAGATCCCCTTCCTCTCAGCTTAGCTCCCCTGACCTACGCACCGGCCTTGGCTCAAGGCAGAACCTATCTTTCCAACCTTGGGCCCGGTGTGATTCAGAGTAGTCCAGTCGTCTCTGTAGTGGTACCTATCTTACGTAATGACGCCCTCGTCTATGCGCTGAGTGTGGTGATGATGCCGTCCGTCTTCAGCGATCTGCTCTCCGAACAGCGTTTCGCGGATCAATGGGTCGCGAGCATCGTTGATCGCGACGGCACGGTCATCGCTCGGACCAGAAATATTGAGAAGTATTTAGGAAAAAAGGCGACGAGCGACATCTTGCAGGCTATTGCTGTGCGTGATCGTGCCGTCTTGGATACGGTAAATTTGGATGGAATCGCCACACTCGCCGCGTTCGAGCGATCATCCAAGTCCGGCTGGACAGTCGTTGTGGGCGCACCTCGTTCGGAGGTTTCCGCCCCCGCCCTTCAGTTGGCGAGTCAAGCCGCCGTGGGCGCCTTTCTGTTGGTCGCGCTCGGGCTGGCCATGTCGTTCGTCGTGGCGCGCCCAGTGGTGCGGGCAATCGAAAGACTCGTGGCCAGCGCCCAGGCACTGGGAAATGGCGAGCAGCCCAAGGAAAACTCGACGGGCGTTCGTGAAACCGACCAGGTGGTCGAAGCTCTCCGCGACTCAGCGAGCCGACTCGCGGCCCGCGAACGCGAGCTTCACCGACTCAACGAGACCCTCGAAGCACGCGTGCAAGCGCGCACCGCGGAGCTGGCAGAAGCCAATCGTACGCTCTCCATCCGCAATCGCGAATTGCAGGACTTTGCCCATGTTGCCTCGCACGATCTTCAAGAGCCTCTCCGCGGCATCGCGTCATTCGCCGACCTACTTGCCAAGGAGTGTCAGAACCAAATCGACGAAACAGGCCAATTCTATTTGTCTCGCGTCCTCGCCTCCACCGAACGGATGCGGCAACTGATTCGCGACATACTCGCATTTTCCTCAATCTCGACGGAGCCGCCGCCCGACATAGAGGCAGACCTCGACCGTATTGTCAGCGACGTGACTTCCGACCTTACCATCCGGCTCGAGGCGACGGGCGGTGTCATCAGATCAGAAGCGCTGGGGAAAATTCGTGCCGACCCCGCACAACTTCATCAGGTTATTCTGAATCTAACCAACAACGCCTTAAAATTCCACCGCCAGGGCGTGCCACCCATCGTGACGCTCTCGGTCCTGCGAGGACCAACACACGTTGTCCTTGCGGTTGAAGACAACGGTATCGGATTCGACCAGACATTCGCAGAAAAAATTTTCACGCCGTTCGAACGCCTTCACGGTCGAGCCGTCTACGAAGGCACGGGAATCGGGCTGGCAATTGTTCGCCGTATCGCCGAGCGCCACGGCGGTAGCGTCTCCGCTTTTGGCCGTCCAGGCGAAGGTAGCCGTTTCGAAATCTCACTACCTCTCTAGCAAGTTGTAATCGTTTGGTTACTAAAAATCCTCGGTTTCCCGCTCTTGCGTTTAACGTTCAGGGCAGTTTCGCTTGAATCAGTTTACTGACCGCGCCGAAATCGAGACTTCCCGCGTCGGGTGACTGCTTGAGCGCTGCGATTACTTTTCCCATCTCTTTCTTTGACTGCGCGCCCGTCGACCGGATCGCTTCAGCAACCAGCGCGTCCACGCGTGCCGGATCCAAGCCGCGGGGAAGATACTTCTCTAGAATGACCACCTCGGCGCGATTGGCCTCCGCCAGATCCGCACGTCCTCCTTTTTCAAATTCAGCCGTCGCATCCGTGAGATTTTTAACGGATTTGCGCAAGGTTGCGATCACCAACGGATCGTCAATCGGTTTCGAAAGGTCCATGGATGCTCGTTGAATCGCCGCATCCGCAGTTCGTAGGATCACCGCAGTTTTTGTGTCCCGAGCCTTCATGGCAGTCACGATATCGGCGCGAAGGTTTTCGTAGATGGAAGACATTTTTTCATTCTGCCAACGAACCTCACGCTGTCGAGACCGAGCTGGCTCCAGGCTTTCCTCCTGCGAGCTTGAGTCGCTCGGACATTATCTGTTCAGCTGGNNATGGGAGTCGGCTATCTCGGACTAGGCTCGTCGGATTCGCGTCTCGCGGCTGATTCGCTCTGTCCCAGGTCCTGCAACGTTACACATCGTCTTTATCCGCTTAAAATCGCATGGCGTCTGGTTCTCGTACATCTCTCGGCTTTGGAATTGTCGGTGTCGGCATGATCGCCGACTATCACGCACGCGCGGTCCTGGACGCCGCGGGTGCCCGACTCGTTGGCGTGTGCGGCCGCTCAGAGGAGAAAACCCGAGCCTTCGCCGCCAAGCACAATATCGGATTTTCCACTACGGATCTTCAGGCCTTACTCGCCCATCCGGAATTGGATGTGCTCTGCATCGCCACCCCCAGCGGCGCTCACCTTGAACCCGCCATCGCCGCAGCTCGGGCTGGGAAGCACATCGTTATCGAAAAGCCTCTTGAAGTCACCCTGCCGCGGGTCGACGCTCTGCTGCACGAGGCGAGAACGGCCGGCGTTAAATTGATGCCTATTTTTCAAGCGCGCTTCGGTGCGGGCGCACGCACTCTGAAGGCAGCGCTCACGGCGGGCCGTTTCGGCCGGCTTGTGCTGGCCAGTGCCTACGTAAAATGGCATCGCACGGCAGCCTACTATCAAGATAGCTGGCATGGGACCCAGTCGCTGGACGGCGGAGGTGCTCTCATCAATCAAGCCATTCACGGTCTCGATCTACTACAGTGGTTCGCCGGTCTTCCCTCCGAAGTTTTTTCCTGGAACACCCGCCGCGTGCACACCGGAATTGAAGTCGAAGACACCGCGGTTGCCTCTCTGCGTTATCCCGACGGGACACTCGGCGCGATCGAAGCGAGCACCGCTCTGTACCCTGGATGGGCTCGGCGGATAGAAATCTGCGGCGAAAACGGATCGGCGGTACTTGAGGACGACAGTCTGGTGCGATGGGATTTCCGTGAATCGCGTCCGGAAGACGCTGCCATCCACGCTGCTCGGCCGGATCCCATGATGAAGTCGGGCGCCAGCGCCCCCAACCAAATCAGCCATCATGGCCATCTGCGGCAAATCGAAAACTTGGTCGCTTGTATCCAAAATGGCACTCCACTCGAAGTGGATGGCCCCGAGGCCCGTAAAGCGGTGGCGCTGATTCTCGCGCTATACAAATCCGCCTCCACCGGAGCCGTAGTATCCGTTTCTTCTGCACCCACAACCCCCTGACGTCGGACTCCTCCGATCAACGCTGTTTCTCTATGACTGCCGGAACAAATCAACCCTGGTGGCGGCTTCTCACCCGTGAACACTGGTTCGTTTTCTCGATCGCTTCGCTCGCTTGGCTGTTCGACTGCCTGGACCAGCAGCTTTTCAATTTGGCGCGCGATGCTGCCATGGAGCAGCTCCTGCCGACTAAGGAAATGGCCACGGAGTACGCGCCCTACACGACCTCCGTTTTCCTGCTAGGCTGGGCCGCGGGCGGCCTCTTTTTCGGGGCTTTAGGCGACCGCTTCGGACGCGCCCGCATCCTCACGATTTCNNATTTTATACTCCGTCTGCACAGGCCTCAGCGCACTTTCCACCGGATTTTTTGATTTCTGTGTCTATCGTTTCCTCACCGGTACCGGCGTTGGCGGCGTCTTCGGTTTATCCGTTGCGTTGATCGCGGATACTGTACCCGACAAGGCACGCCCCCCCGCACTCGGCCTTCTTCAGTCGCTCTCCAGCATTGGCAATATCACGGCCGGCCTCATCGGAATGGGCATCGGCATGCTCGCTGCACGTGAGTTGTTACCGCTCGGATTGAAGACTTGGCAGATGATGTTCCTTGTCGGCGCCGCCCCCGCTTTTCTCTGCGTGTTTATTCTTGGTCGACTCAAGGAACCCCAGAAATGGGTGGACGCCAAAGCCGCGGGTGCCAAGGCCGGAATCAAGTTCGGTTCGTATGGCTCCCTGCTCACGCATCCACGTTGGCGTCGTCACGCCTGGGGCGGCCTCGCCCTGTGTAGCGCTGGGATCATTGGCCTCTGGGGGATTGGTAACTTCCACCCAAAGATCGTCCGTACGTTGGTGGAAACGCACCTGGCGGCGAAGAACCTCAGNNGCACTCGCCAGCGAAAAGGCCTTCTGGAGCTCGATGGCACTGCTGCTTCAAAACGTAGGCGCATTCTTCGGCATGACCGTCATGACCAAGATCGCCCAAGTAAAAGGTCGCCGTATCGCCTTCGCTCTGGCTCTGCTCGCCTCATTCGTCACGACCGTCCTGGTTTTCAAAGGCATGCATCATTTCAGCCAGATTTTCTGGATGATCCCACTGATGGGCTTCGGACAACTCGGCGTTTTTGCCGTTTATGCTATCTACCTTCCTGAATTATTCCCAACCAGCCTGCGAAGCACCGGCACAAGCTTCTGCTACAACTTCGGTCGCGTCATCGCCGCCACCGCTCCCTTCACAATTGGCCAAATCACTCGCAGCCTCGGTGGCAATATTGACGGCTTCCGCACCGCTGGAGTTTGGGTGAGCTTGGTCCTTCTGCTAGGTATTCTTGTTCTTCCTTTCCTCCCTGAAACGAAGGACAAACCGCTCCCAGAAGAATAAAGAATCACCGCCTCTAAGCTCCGACCGGCACGAATTATTCGTCGCCGGTTTTTTTATGCTCCGTGAAAGGGCGCCCACTGCCCACTCTCCGTTTCGTCACGAGACGGAAGGCTTAGGNNTCCACGAATCGGCTCTGGAGGAAGGGGAGCGTGAGGAGCCACCGATACGTCTTGCCAACGGCCTTGTGGCGCCGCCCACGCGACAGCATTGGCTAAGACGCGGCGGATAGCGGGGTGATAATAGGTAGGATAAGTTTCGTGTCCTGGTCTGAAGTAGAAAATTTTGCCATTGCCACGCCGCCACGTGCATCCGCTGCGAAACACCTCGCCGCCTTCAAACCAAGAAATAAAAACCTGCTCGTCCGGAGTTGGGATGACGAAGGGCTCACCATACATTTCCTCCTGCGGGAGTTCGATGTAGCGGTCGATACCCGCGGCAATCGGATGCCCTGGATTGCAAACCCAAAGACGTTCCCGCTCGTCTGCTTCGCGCCAGGAAAGCGCGCACGAGGTCCCTAGGAGCCGCCGGAAAATTTTCGCGTAATGTCCCGAGTGAAGGACCAGCAGCCCCATCCCCTCCCACACGCGTTGCTGCACGCGTTCCACAACAGCATCGTCCACCTGATCGTGCGCAAGATGCCCCCACCACGTGAGCACATCCGTTCGCTCCAGCCGATCCAACGTAAGCCCATGTTCCGGCTCCTGTAGCGTCGCCGTACTTACGTCTAGCTCGGGATTAAGCTCTCGGAGCCCCTGCGCAATCGCCTCGTGCATGCCCTGCGGATAAAGAGCCCCCACCCGCGGGTTACGATGCTCATGAAGATTTTCACCCCAAACCACGACACGCAGGGAAGGCATAATCGAAGGAGAGAGAGGTTTTCAGCGTTTACAAGCGCAGGACCTTAGATAAAAATACATTAAATTGCATTAAATGACTATATCCCCTTCTCTCCCCAATCGCCTTCGGGAATTGGTGGCACATGAACGGCCGCAAGAACGTCTCAGCCGACACGGACCCGCCGCGCTCTCAGACAATGAGCTCTTGGCGATGATCCTGCGCAATGGAACGCGTGGACAGGATGTGATGACGCTCTCCACTAACCTGATCCGGAGCGCAGGGTCTCTTTCGTCACTTCTCACCTGGAGGGAGCCCGACTACCGTCGGCATAAAGGCATTGGTCGGGTAAAGGCACTACAACTCCTCGCCACGGTCGAACTGGCTCGGCGAATGATCGTTCCCTCTGTCGAATTGGAACCGGTCCTCGATCATGCCGAGGGCGTGGTGCAGCACATGGCAGGCTAAGTCGCAGG
>DKKJ01000286.1:13921-19292 GCA_002455175.1 Opitutaceae bacterium UBA6669 | reverse complement strand
TTCCCCACGACGGGATTACCGCGCAGGCCGCACTCGCCCGTACCACCCATCTCTGCATCGGAGCCCATCCTGATGACATTGAAGCCATGGCCTACCACGGCGTCGCCAGCTGTTTTGGACGTGAGGACCGTTGGTTCACGGGGATTATCCTCACACACGGATCTGGAAGCGCCCGCGCCCATGAGTACGCGCACTACACGGATGAGCAGATGATCCAAGTCCGGAGGCGAGAGCAGCAAAAGGCCACTTTTGTCGGCGATTATTCCCTTCAGATTCAATTGGGATATGGAAGCGCGGAAATCAAATCCCCGGATGTCCCCGCCCTGTCTCACGACCTCTCTTACCTGCTGCACCTAGCGACCCCCGAAGTCGTCTACCTTCACCAGCCTGCCGACAAACACGACACTCACATCGCGACGCTCGCACATTCCCTCAAAGCCCTCCGCACCTTGCCACCGGACAAACAACCCAAAGTGATTTATGGCTGCGAAGGTTGGCGCAACCTCGACTGGCTGTGCGACAACGAGAAAATTCTTCTCGACGTGAGCGCTCATCCCGGACTGGGGTCGGCGCTCATGGGTGTATTCGATTCCCAAAATACAGGGGGAAAACGTTACGACCTCGCGTTACCAGCCCGACGCTCAGCCAACGCGACTTTTCACAATCCGCATACCGTGGACGCTTATCAAGGAATCACCTGGGCGGTAGACCTCACCCCTCTCATCAAGGATCCCACTCTGAGCCCTCTTGCTTTTGTCCAAGCCCAGATTGATCGCTTCCGAGCTGATGTTACGCAACGGATGCAGCGCTACTGCTATGTTTGACGGACAACCTTTTCTACGGTCTTAAGGGCTTTTCCTCGTTTCCCTTCAACAATTTCTTCCCGTACTGCTACCGCCGTGTCTTTGGGCACGATTTTAAGGCCTCTCGCCTCCAGGAATGAACGAGTGAACTCGACGCCGAAGAAGAGGATTGCACACGAATAGTAGACCCAGATGAGCAGAGCGACCAGCGATCCCGCGGCACCATAGACCGATGCTACCGTCGAGTGGCCCAGATAGAAGGCGATCAGAAAACGTCCCCCGCTGAAGAGCAGTGCTGTCAGAAAAGCGCTACTCCAGACATCCCGCCATCGCAGTTTCACGTCGGGAAGGATTTTAAAGATACAAGCGAAGAGCACGGTGATCACCGCTAGAGCGATTCCGAAATCAACGGCTTTCGCTAAGACGGGAGCCCACGCACCGTCCAATTGTCGAGTGAAGGTCGTTAAGAGCGTGGTTACAATCAGTGACACCAAGAGAACGAATCCAATCGTGACCACCATGGCGAAAGAGATAAGCCGCTGAAACAGCACCACGATCCATCCACTCCGCGACGGTTTCGACTTCACATGCCAAATGCTATTGAGCGAATCCTGCATTTGCCCAAATACCGTGGTGGCGCCCACGAGCAAAAGGACCAGACCGACAATCGTAGAAACCCAGTTCCCCTCAGTCGTCGTGCTGGCCTTCACGGCCTGTTCGATCGTATCGGCGCTCGACTTTCCGGCGAGAAGTGCGACTTGGTTAAGAAACTGCCGGTTCGCTTCTTCCTCGCCCAGGAAAAAGCCGACGATTCCCACCGCGATCACCGTGATGGGAGCCATCGAAAAAAGCGTGTAGAAACTCACTGCGGCACTGTGCTTGAATGCATTATCGTCGCTCCAGTTTTTCGCAGCGGTGCCCAAGACCTTGAACCAAAAACGCATTGCGGAATAGACCGTAACGGGTTGCGCAGTTCCGAAGTCGTTTACGATCGCTCGAATTCAGGTTTTTTTCGGTGCATGCAGAAGGGAAATCCCCCAGAGGCCTACCGGCCCTCATCCTGACCGGCTGCTTGCGTGCTCCCACGTTACACTCGGGGAGGATACTTCTCCGGGCCTACCCACCAATTCTCGCAAGCCTGAGTCAACAGTTGAGAGTAAAAAAATTTGGTCGCAGGGTGAGCCTCCAGCTACCATGAGTGACCTGCGTTTTCACTTCACAACCCTCTCGAGTGAAATCGCTATCAGGTGCCCCCCTTACCTGTGATTTTCCCTACTATGAGTCCTGTTTTTGCCGCCTGGATACGACCCAGCCTTTTCACTGTCGGTGCCCTCCTTGCCACGACAACGTACGCCCAAAACGCACCAGCCCCTACACCGACCGACAAAGCGGAAAGACGTCGGTCCGTAGGCCCGGCGATCGGTGAAAACAAGGCGACGCCCGTCAACCGGATTAAGGCGCCTAAGGATTTTCAAGTAGAATTGATCTACTCCGTTCCCGGCCAATCCCAAGGATCCTGGATCAACCTCTCCGTCGACCCCAAGGGACGGATTTTAACCAGCGACCAATACGGCGCTCTCTATCGCTTCACGCCTCCGCCTCCGGGAAAGACATTACAGGCGACGGAGGTGGAAAAAATGCCCGCTGAGATCCGCGCGGTGAATGGCATGCTCTGGGCCTTCGGAGCGCTTTACGTGGGCGTGAATGACTACGAAAACCAGATTCAATCGGGACTTTATCGGATCAGCGATAGCGATGGAGATGACTTACTCGACAAAGTGGAATTACTGCGAGCGATTGATGCTCGTGGCGATCACGGCGTCCACGCCGTTCTCCTGACTCCCGACGGCAAAGACCTTTTCCTGGTCTGCGGCAACTCGGCTAAGCTGACCGATTTTGCTGCTTCCTCGCCCGTGCCACCCATCTGGGGAGAAGATCATTTGCTACCACGCATGCCAGACGGACGCGGCTTTATGCGGGATGTGCTCGCCCCCGGCGGGATCATCTATCGCGTCTCTCCCGATGGGAAAAAGTTCGAGATCTTCGCCTCTGGATTTCGGAATATTTTCGACGCCTCCCTAAATCGCGACGGTGAGCTGTTCACTTATGATGCGGACATGGAGTATGACTTTAACACGTCGTGGTACCGTCCCACCCGCGTCAACCTTGTCGTCAGCGGCGGCGAGTACGGTTGGCGAAACGGTGCCGGAAAACGCCCCGCCTTTTACGCCGACAATCTTCCTGCCGTCATCGATATCGGACCTGGGTCGCCTACGGGTACTACTTTCGGATACGGTGCTCGCTTCCCTGCCAAATACCAAAAGGCGCTCTTCGTGCTCGATTGGAGTTGGGGTAAACTTCACGCGCTGCATCTGGAGCCAGACGGCGCCACCTATAAAGCAACTCGCGAGGAATTTCTCTCAGGCTCACCCCTCCCTCTTACCGACGCGGTCATCCATCCCCGTGATGGGGCGCTCTATTTTGCGATTGGCGGGCGGCGCGTTCAATCGGGAGTCTACCGCGTGACCTATACCNNGGGTAGTCTACCGCGTGACCTATACCGGTCCAGAATCAACCGCTCCCATTTCCACTCAGACTTCCGAGTCTTCCGATCGCACACTTCGGCATCAGCTCGAATCCTACCACGGCAAGCAGGACCCTGCGGCAGTGGACTTTGCTTGGCAGCATCTCGGTAGTCGGGATCGCTTTATCCGTTGGGCCGCACGCACCGCAATCGAACACCAACCCCTCACGACCTGGTCCACGCGTGCACTCAGCGAGAAAAATCCTGCTATCCAGGTGGAAGCACTCTTGGGTCTTGCGCGAGCAGGTGGAATCAGCCCCCCGCATCGAAAGCCCTCTGACTCTCCGCTCGATCATCAGCTCGGAGTGGAAATTCTCAAAGCGTGGGCTAACCTCGACCCAAAGACCCTGGATAACGAGCGCCGCCTCACCTGGGCACGTACGGTGCAGATTGTCCTTCACCGATTCGAGATCACTTCATCCGCTGCGCCCTCAAATCTCGTCGCAAAACTCGATCCCTTGTTCCCCTCAGAGTCCGCTGAGCTTAACGCGCTACTCTGTGAGACACTCGTCTATCTGCAGTCGCCGACGGTCGCGAGCAAAGCACTCGCTTTGATGCGTTCCGCTCCTACGCAAGAGGAGCAAATTGAATACGCCCGCTCACTACGTGCGCTAGAAGCGGGTTGGACCCCAGCCACCCGAAACGAATATTTCACCTGGTTTCTCAAGGCTGCCAACTTTCGAGGCGGTGCCAGTTTCTCCAAATTTATCGAGTTCATCCGGAACGATGCGCTCGACCGCTTGCCCGCGAGTGAGCGGAAAACCTTCGAAGAACTCTTGGAGAAAAAAGTGGAGGTTCGTAGCGCCATTGAGAACTTTGGCGACGTCTTCGCTGGGCGCACGCCTCGGGATTGGACGCTCGATGAGCTCGCTCCCGCTGCAGAGCGCGGCATGAATGGACGTAACTTCAACCAGGGAAGAAAAATGTTTGGAGCGGGAGCCTGCTACGCTTGCCATCGTTTCGGAAACGAAGGCGGCATGACAGGCCCCGATTTAACGGGTTCCGGAGGTCGCTACAGCCCACGCGATCTCCTCGACCAAATCCTCAATCCGAGCAAAGAGATCAACGAGCAGTTCGTTCCGTCAGTCCTGACTAAGAACGACGGCTCCACCGTGGTTGGATCCGTGGTGAATCTCAACGGCGACAACGTCATGATCAACTCCGACCTCTCTGACCCCAACCAACGAATAACGGTCGACAGAAAAGAGGTGAAGAGCATCGAACCGTCTAAAATCTCCCCCATGCCGCCCATGTTACTGTCCTCGATGACGGAAGCTGAAATCCTAGATCTCGTGGCTTACATCCTGAGTGGCGGCAATCGCGACCATGAGATGTTTAGATCGAGCAAAGCGCCCTAACGCCCCGCTCATCCCGCATTTGATCCAGCTAGACTCCTTTGTTACCTCGCATGACCCCCTTCTCACTTACGCTGCGACTGCTCGGTATCCTGTTTGCGCTTACGTTGACCGCTTTAGCGGCCTCGCCACGGCGAACTTCCGGGCCGCCTAACATCATCTTCATTCTCGCTGACGACTTAGGCTACGGCGAATTGGGCAGCTACGGCCAAAAGCTCATCCAGACGCCTCGCCTAGATCAGATGGCTGCAGAAGGCATGCGTTTCACCCAATTTTACGCCGGCAACACTGTATGTGCTCCCTCCCGAAGTGTGCTGATGACCGGTCTGCACATGGGGCACACCCGAGTGCGCGGAAACGCCCGCGCCCCTCACCTCGATTCGCAGACACTTCAAGCTGAAGATACTACCATCGCCCAACTCCTCAAACGCCACGGATNNGCTTGGGAGAACTTGGAAGTCCGGGCGAACCCAGCAAGCAAGGATTCGATTACCACTTCGGATTCATTAACCAAACGCATGCTCACAACCACTACCCCGATTTCGTCTGGCGTAATGGCCAGCGCGTGAACCTCCCTAACGATCTCATTCAAGTCGGGGATGTGAAGGGCGCGGGTTATTCCGAGAAGC
>DKKJ01000286.1:9356-13896 GCA_002455175.1 Opitutaceae bacterium UBA6669 | reverse complement strand
ACCACGCTGCCATGGTGACACGCATGGATCGCGACGTAGGCACGGTTCTCGATCACCTCAAGGCGCTGGGCCTGGATGAAAACACCCTCGTTTTATTTTCTAGCGACAACGGCGCTCATCGCGAAGGCGGTCCGAACTACGATCCCTCTTTCTTTAAAGTCAGTGGCCCCTTCAGCGGCCTAAAACGCAGTCTCACGGAAGGAGGTATCCGCATACCTTTGATCGCACGCTGGCCCGGCAAAATCAAAGCAGCGACCACGTCTCCCCACGTTGGATACTTCGGCGACTTTCTAGCGACCTGGTCAGAGCTTGCCGGAATTTCCAAACTCCTNNCTCCCTCCTCACGACGGCATCAGCATCGTGCCCGAGCTCCTAGGGAAAGGGTCACAGCGGTCGCATGAGTACCTCTACTGGGAGTTTTACGAGAAGGGCGTGAGCCAGGCTCTTCTTCTGGACGGCCGTTGGAAGGCGCTTCGCCTCGGCTCGCCCGGTGCGCCCATCCAACTTTACGATATCCACGCCGACCCCGTGGAGAAGAACGATGTGGCCGCACATCACCCCGAGGTGGTAAAGCGTGCTTCCGCTCTCTTTGTCAGCGCTCGCAAAGACAACGCGTACTGGAAGTTGGCGGAGCGTTCTACTCCTTAGTCTTTTCCTCGCATCGTTTACCCTATTCTAATGCCTTCCTAAACAATCCGTTACCCCGACGCCATTTCTTAAGTAAGTTAGGCAATAAACCAAGTATTGACACATTACCTCGAAGTTAGTTTGAACCCCTCTCTCTTTAGCGNNAAACTTCCTTAAACCGTTATATCGGTCGTTCGTTTCCCATTCTCGCTTCCGTGTCAGGCCACGACCCGCTTCGGCGCTCTGACTGGCTGCTCGCACGGATCTGCAGAATCGGTCACGCATTCCCGTTCGGAATCCCCCCTACCCCGTCATCCCAAGCCTTAGCTTGGACCGACAGTGCACACCTGTCTCTCAATGAAACTAAGACCCTCCATCCTTCTCGGCCTTTTCCTGGCGTCCCTCTGGACCCTAGGCTTCAGTCAAACCTCATCGTCTCCTGCGACAGGTACGGTGACCGGAAATGTCGGCAACGCCGGCTCCAATCGCCTGCTGGAAGGTGCCCAAGTGGCAATTCCAACGCTCGGTTTGACAGCACTCACAGATCCTACGGGACGTTATGTCCTGCACAGCGTTCCCGCTGGTCGTCACGACCTGACGGCCACTTACACAGGGTTGGATCCGCTGACGGTGGCTGTTGAGGTTACAGCTGGCACCGCGACTCAGCAAAACTTCGATCTCACCAGCAATGTCTACAAGCTGGCCGCGTTTACGGTCACAGGTGAGCTGGAAGGCAACGCCGCTGCCATTACTGCTCAGAAAGTGGCCACGAATCTCAAGGCCGTGGTGGCTTTAGACGCCTACGGTAATCTTCCCAATATGAATGCGAGCGAGTTAGCCGTTCTTCTCCCAGGCGTCGCTGGTAACCTGAGTGATGAAGGAAACATTATAGGATTCACCGTCCGCGGCATGCCCCCCGCGATGAACACAATCACGATTGATGGANNTTCCGGTGCGATCTTCGAGTCCCTGCAACTGACCAAAGGCCACACCCCCGATAATGAAGCTGGATCACTCGGAGGCACCGTCGATCTCAAAACACGCTCGGCGTTGAACATGAGCGACAAGCGACAGGTCTCTTACAATTTCTCTACGCGGATAGCCCCTCCCGGCACGCAGCAAATCCCTATGCGGGAAGACCATCGCGCCCACCCTCTTTTCAATGTAACGTATCAAGAGGTTTTCGATGTTTTGGGAGGAGAGCGGAATTTCGGCGCCTCGTTTAACGTCTTCTACAGCGAACAGGCCATCGGCTTCTTCAGTACCACTCGCGACTTCCAGAATACGGTCGATACTCCGGCTTACGTCTGGGATTACCGCACGCAGGACAACTACAATAACCGCAAACAATCCAGTGTAAGCGGAAAGTTTGAGTATCGTCTTTCCCCCTACACCAAGTTTTCGCTCAGCACGATTTATAATGACGCGTTCGAGCGCTTTCGCCTCCGTTACTTGTTCCGAGCCTTCACCGGCAATCAGAGCACCGTACCGAGCGCCACCTCTGGCGTGATCCCCGGTTACACGAACCGGATTACCCAAGTGCGCCCGGTCGCGGCCTCAACTATCGATATCACTTCGCAGATGTCGCACTTCATGCACCGTCAACGCCACTTCGATTTCGGAGGCGAGCATAAATACGATCGGTGGGAAATCGACTATAACGCCGTGCTCAGCCTCGATCACATTAACGGCGGCGGTGGTGACGGCGGAGTTTTGGTGAATCGTGTTACCGGCGTGGGTTGGATCCTCGACCGCACAGAATCGGATCTTTATCCTCGCTTTACCCAAGTCGGTGGACCGGATATCAGCAATCCCGCCAGCTATCGTCCCAACAGCCTTACCTACGCCGATTCGAGGAATATTCACGAAGTCAGGGAAGTACGTGGCAATGTACGCTACCGTCTGCCTACCGAAGCGTCGCTCTACCTCAAAGCGGGAGTACGCCTACGCGAGGAGAAAGCAGGCGATGTGAATCGCGACCGCCGCTCGATTTTCACTGGTTCAAATTCCGGGCAACTCCCCACCGACCCAAGTATCCGGACGTTCGGAAATATGCNNCCAGCCTGGAATGCCAATGCCGTGAGCCGCAATCGTACTCCGGTGGATGCCTCGCTCTGGCGCGATGACGTCTACTTTGCCGAGAGCTCCCGCTACACGGGTACCCGCGAGGTGACGGAGACTGTGAAAGCCGCCTACATCATGGGGCAGGGTAAAATCCGCGATACCGGTTTCATTGCAGGCGTACGTGTCGAAGACACCGAAGACGAAAGCTGGGGCTGGGTCCGCTCACGCACCGGCAGCACCGCCGCTGAACAAGCTGCAGATCCGGTCGGCTCTGCTCAGCGAGATTACGCCAACAATCGCCGGGAAATCTCTGGCTCTTATCGCCAGTCACTCCCCAGCGTGCATTTGACCCATGATTTTCGCCCCGACTTCAAAGCCAGACTGAGTTGGTCGAACAGCTTTGGACGTCCGCCGTTGAGCAACTCCTTGCCCAACGAAACCGTCAACGAGACTGCGCAAACCCTGACAATCAACAATCCCAGTCTCAAGAGGCAGACAGCCGAAAGCTGGGATGCGGGTCTCGAATACTACTTTGAACCCGCCGGATCTGTATCCGTAAACTGGTTTCACAAGACTATCGACGACTACTTCGTGGACGGCATCATCGCCGGCACGATTGGCAGCGGACTCGATAATGGTTACAACGGTGAATACAGTGGGTTTACCTTGCTCACCCGCGCCAACTTGGGAACCGCCGTGGTCAAAGGTTGGGAACTTAGTTATCGTCAACAATTTACGTTCCTTCCTGGAGCGCTCAAGGGTCTTGGATTGTCCGCGAACTACACAATCCTTGAAACCCGGGGGAACTTTGGCGGATCCGTGGAGCGCAGCACGGGCGACGTTCCGGGATTCGTCCCCGAAACGGCGAACCTTAGCGTTAGCTGGCTTTATCGCGGATTCTCCACGCGCATAAACGTGAATCGAACCGGTGAATACCTCAGCGCCTTCACCGCTTCAGGCTCTGGTCGCAATCAGTATGTCGAGCGACGGACCATTGTAAATTTCGGTGCTGCCTATCAAGTTCGGCCCGCGCTCAGTTTCTCGGTCGACGTCGGAAACATGTTTAATGAACCTCAGACGTTCTACCGCGGCATCGCCGACAACATTTCCGAGGTCCGTATCCCTGGGATCACGGTGACAGTCGGGGTGAGCGGCCGCTTCTAACCACACCCTATTCCCATGCCGATACGCGCTCCCATTCTCTGTTGGTTGATCCTTCTGAGTTCGTCCGTCTGCACCACGTCAGCAGCGTCACCCAGCACTCCCCCCAACATCCTCTTTGTCATTGCTGATGATTGGGGAGTCCATGCAGGCGCGTACGGCACACCATGGGTGCGCACGCCAAATTTTGATCGAGTCGCCAAGGACGGCATTCTGTTCACGAATGTTTACACTCCGAATGCGAAGTGTGCGCCCTCACGTGCAGCGATTCTAACCGGAAGAAATTCTTGGCAGCTTAAGGAGGCCGCTAACCATCTGTGCTACTTCCCGCCGGAGTTCAAAGGATGGGGAGAAGCGTTGGCCGAGCATGGATGGCACGTGGGTCACACGACCAAGGGATGGGGGCCTGGCGTAGCCAAAGATGCGGCCGGCAATCCTCGTGCCATGACGGGCAAGGCCTTTAACGCCAAGAAGGCTACCCCGCCGACGTCGGAAATCGGCGCGANNATTTCTCGAGGCTTCGCCTCAAGGGAAACCCTGGGCATTCTGGTGCGGGCTAATTGAACCCCACCGCGGCTACGAGTTTGGCTCGGGGCTGAAAAAGGGCGGCTACCAACTCAGCTCGATTGACCACGTTCCTAAATTCTGGCCGGACAATGAGGTTGTTCGCACCGATATGCTCGACTAC
>DKKJ01000286.1:226-9350 GCA_002455175.1 Opitutaceae bacterium UBA6669 | reverse complement strand
TACGAGGTAGAACACGTCGATAATCATCTCGGACGTATGCTCGCCTCCCTGCAGCGTCGTGGCTTGTTGGAAAACACCCTGGTAATAGTCACGTCGGACCATGGTATGCCATTCCCTCGAGGCAAAGGCAGCGCGTATGGGTATTCCAATCACGTACCTTTCGCCGTCATGTGGCCTCAGGGCATCAAAGGCCGGGGCCGCACGGTCACGGACTACGTGATACGAGTCGACCTCGCTCCTACCTTCATCGAAGTCGCAGGCCTCACGTGGTCGCAAACCGGGATGGCGGAAAGTCCGGGCCTTAGCCTTACGGATATCTTCCGCTCTCCCAAGTCTGGAAGAGTTAACCCACAACGTGACCATGTTTTGATCGGGATGGAGCGGCATGACATTGGGCGGCCCAATGACGTGGGCTATCCCATCCGAGGGATTGTTAAAGATAACTTCCTCTACCTAGAAAATTTTGAGCCCTCCCGCTGGCCAGCCTGTAATCCGGAAACCGGATACCTAAATGTGGACGGAGGCGCGACCAAGACGTTCATCCTGGAGGCACGTCGTGCCCAGGGCTCGGATCCATTTTGGACGCTTTGTTTCGGCCGACGGCCTGGTACCGAGTTCTACGACTTGAACAAAGATCGCGACTGCGTGATTAACCTCGATGGCACCCTTCCGACCTCATCGCTGCAAGCACAACTGAAGGAGGAGCTCTATACCCGTTTTAAAGCCCAGGGCGATCCAAGGATGTTCGGTCAGGGCGAGATTTTCGATCACTACCCCCACTCAAATCCCGCCAACATTCATTTCTACGAGCGCTACATGCGCGGCGAGCAGATGAAAACCAATTGGGTGAACCCTTCCGACTTCGAAAAGGTGCCGCTCGACTAGCAGGCGTGCTTGCCCACCGTGGGATGACCTCCGTCATTCCACGGCATTAAAGTCGCGCTCAGTAAGACCCATCTGCGTCGGCTAACTACCTTGAGCAGAGAACCAACGGACAGCTCTAAAAGCGTCTCTCGACTCGCTCGTCTTCGTCCCTACTCTCGCCGCTATGTTCGCCTCACTTCAAAGCCCCGTTCGCGCCACACTTTTCGGATTACTGCTTCTCCCCTTCACTACACTTTTTGCGGCGGCGCCTGCCAAGCGTCCCAACGTCCTCTGGTTGATTGCGGAAGACTTCTCGCCACACCTCGCGTGTTACGGAACCAAAGAGGTGTATTCACCCAATCTCGACCGACTTGCCGCCGAGGGCATGCGATTTACACGCATGTTTGCCACCGGTCCGGTCTGCAGTGTTTCGCGGTCAGCCTTCATGACCGGAATGTATCAAACGACAATCGGAGCACACAACCACCGCTCGCATCGCGACGATGGATACCAGCTCCCCGCGGGGGTGCGTACGCTCCCCGACTGGCTCCGAGACGCAGGTTATTTCACCGCGAACATCCGATCTTTTCCTGAGAGCATATCTTTCAAGGCATCTGGGAAAGCCGATTGGAATTTCACCTACGTCGCCCGCAAAGCCTTCGACTCCGAGAACTGGAACGATCTCAAGTCGAGGCAGCCTTTTTTGGCTCAAGTCAACTTTCCAGAGACGCATCGCGCATTCAAATCACCCAAACGCGCCGATCCAGCTAAGGTAGAGCTTCCACCCATCTATCCAGATCATCCGATCGCCCGCCAAGATTGGGCAGCTTATCTCGACGCGGCTAGCGACCTTGATCGTAAAGTCGGCGAAGTGCTCCGCCAGCTCGAGCAAGACGGCTTAGCAGACGACACTATCGTGATTTTCATGGGAGACCATGGCCAAGCTCACGTTCGCGGAAAACAATTTGTCTACGACGATGGCCTGCGGATTCCGTTCATTGTTCGTTGGGCTAAGAATTTCCCGCAGCCAAATGGTTTTGTCGCCGGCACCGTGAGCGACCGTATTATGGAGGCCATCGATTTGGCTCCGACCCTGATCGACATTTCCGGAGCACCCAAGCCTGCGGGGATGCAAGGACGCATCCTGTTCGGTAATCGTGCCGAGCCGGCGCGCACCTACGCCTTCGGAGCTCGCGATCGTTGCGACGAAACCGTCTTCCGCTTCCGAACGGTCCGTGATGCACGTTACCGCTATATCCGTAACTTTACGCCGGAGCGCCCGTTCCTCCAGCCCAACGCCTACAAAGAAAAACAGTACCCCGTACTTGCTTTGATCAAAGAGCTCGGTGCCGAGGGAAAACTGACCGATTGGCAAAAGAATTTCTACCTCGCATCGACCATGCCCGCCGAAGAACTTTACGATATGGATGCCGATCCGCACTCCATGAAAAATCTCGTCGATTCCAAGTCCAAGGAGCATCGCGAGGCGTTAGTGAGACTCCGCACCGAGCTCGAAACGTGGATCAATGATTCTAATGACCAGGGAAAGACCATGGAACCCAAAGCACTCGCTGCGGCCATGGGCTTCACTAAGCCCGAGAATATCAAATAACGCACCCAGGGTTGACGCGAAGAGGCATTCGGGGCCTTCAAGATTTTCCCCGAACGCCTTGAGTGCGTTCTCCAGGTCGGTAGTGTTTGGGCACCAGCACCATGACACTAAGCGACCTCCAAAGTTTCCTCGACG
Source organism: Opitutaceae bacterium UBA6669 (assembly GCA_002455175.1). Taxonomy (GTDB): domain Bacteria; phylum Verrucomicrobiota; class Verrucomicrobiia; order Opitutales; family Opitutaceae; genus UBA6669. The sequence goes on along the minus strand of DKKJ01000286.1, from coordinate 6,739 downwards.
CGATTCCCTTGCATCGTACGCAGCCGCTCAAAGCGGTCGCGCTCAACACAGAGGCCGAAACGGTTCAAATCAAGCTCTCTTGGCGTCCTGAGTACGGGAATAGCCTGGGCATTATGCACGGCGGCGTCATCGCCACATTGATCGACACGACAGCAGCATGCGCGCTCTTGACCCGCGGGCGACGTGCGGGGCCAACCATCAACCTTCGGGTCGACTATCTCAAAGCCATCCGAGAAGGGACTGACGTGATCGCTGAAGGCAAAGTACGTCGGTCTGGGCGAACCCTGGCGTTCGTCGACGTCGAAGTGCGCGACGACGACCAAGCGCTCTACGCGCTGGGTCGCGCCAATTATGTTGCTGAACCCGTCGATTTGTCTCGGAGTGCGTGAGCGAGTTCGTCGCTTACTTCACTTCTTCGGCCAGACGCGCTTCCTGCTTTTTTAGCCAGGTTTCGTAGCCCTTGGTTCGAGCCCCGACATAGTGATAGGTATCGAAAATCGCGCCATTCCCGAGGATGCGTGGATCCTCTTCGTCACGTAGCATCTTGATCATGCGTGTGCGCAGCTCGTCAACAATGGGCGCGTACGCGAGGTCGTAAGCAAGGTTGTTGATCGTTTCCGGGTCATCACTGAGGCGATAGAGTTCATCCGGCGCGCGCTTACCGAAAGAGAGATCGTAGAAGTGACCACCCAGGCGTTTGATGATTTCCTTGCTCGGACTCGGATCAACGTTGCCGAAGTCGGTCTCGGGATTACCTGCTGGCCAGCGATCCGGGAAGAAATTGTGGACGTATAGGTACTCCTTGGTCCGAAGAGCACGGACCGGATAACCGAGATCATAAGGCCGACCGATATCATGCCGTTCCTTTCCAACCAACATCGCATCCCTCCCTTCAATCCAACCCGACTTGGCTGACTTGAGGATGTTCACCAAGCTTTTGCCCGTCATCTGGGCATGAGGCTTCAATCCGGCGAGCTCAAGGTAGGTCGGTGCAAAGTCGCGTACATTGATAAAGTCGTCGACCACTCGTCCCGGAGCGATGCCCTTGCCCCATCGCATGGCGAGCGGGATGNNCTCGAGTTCGCCCGATGCCTCGAGCAACGCTAGCGCCCGCCCGATATGCGCATCACCCGCTTCTACTTCGAGCGCGTAGTCGAGCAAATCAGAGCGAATACCCTCCGTATCGGGCAGATATGCCGGGACAACAACATCCTCCAGCTTCTTCCCCAGACGGACACCGGATCCGCGTTCGTAGGCGCGATGCGGCTCAGTGAACCCCATCCAGAAACAAAACGGTTTACCGGGAGCTCGAGTTTTTAGGAAGTCTTCAAAGTTAGCCCCGTAATCGTTCTCGCTCATCGCAGACGTCTCCGGCTTCCGCTTTCTCGCGTTGAACGCAGGGCCCGCCGGATTCCGCGTCCATCCCGTGAGGGTTTTGAAATCACCCGGTCCCCAGCCCTTGCCAGTCAGACCAATCGCGTAGCCCGCGGTTTCAAGGAGATCTGGATACACAACGAAGCCCGAAGGAAACAGTCCATTGTGAGAAACCGCTTCTTTCAACTGCCACGAATTGCGCCCGGTGAGAATCGAGGCGCGACAGGGACTGCACTTCGGATTCGAGGTGAAAGCGTTTTTGAAAAGAATGCCTTCACGAGCTACCCGATCGAAGTTCGGGGTTTTGATCCAGGCATTCCCAGCGATGCCTGCGTGAGTGCTGCCACCCCAGTCGTCAAAAATAATGAAAAGGATATTCGGGGAGGAGGTGCTCGCAGCAGCCCACACCGACGAGCCTGACCAAAGGCTGATCAGAGCGAGAGCCAGCACTCGCAAGATCGAGGGAAGAGAGCGTGTTTTCATGGAAAGGTGAAATAAGGGATTGAGGGCTATCGACGATTCGGGGGAGAGATGGTCTCTAAACGTAAATCTCCAGGTGATCTTTCGTATCCGGAGCAGCAATGATCGCTTTGAACTCGCGCCGTTTTCCTGATTCCGGAACGGACACTTGCAATGAATAGGTCCCGGCGGCGAACACCGGTGGACGCCACTGCGGTGACGGAATCCGCAGCGTGTAGAGCTTTTCACCCGTCCGATCATCAACGATACTCANNGCCGACCACCGTAATTCAGGCAAAAACGCCTGCACTTTCCGTCCGTAGTTCGCAAGTTGCGGGATCACGACCGGCCACCCGGGAAACTGGGATCCCGCTTGGTTGGGATCAGCAAGCAGCGGCCAGCACTCGATCGTGATCGACCGCTTCGCTTTATTGAAACGTACCATGCCAAACCCACAGGCTTTATCCACCTCCGCCTCCAGCACGCCAGTGCGAAACTCAGGCTTCGCGTTCGCATAGGCGAGGACTCCCATCGGATGTCCAAAACTATCTTTGAAATCGCCTGTGAACACAGTGGCACCCTCGGGCTCGAACTTTCTCGGGTAGACGTTATTCACCGCGGGAGAGGCAAAGGCGACCCCGGCATCGCGTGCACCGTCCACGCCATAGTGAATGACCGCCGGAAGGTGTTGATCCCCGGCGATGTGAAACGCAAACACCTGCCGCATTTCTTTGACCGCTTCATTGCGTGCCGATTGCGGCCAAGCGTTCGTGTCGTAGTCGGCAATGAGCCGCTGGTAGTTGCGCCCGTGGTGCGTCGCCATCGCCGTGAAGACCGTCTGGGAGATCACGGACTTCATGTCAGCGCCCCGCCAGTCGTCCGACCAGCTTTTCAGAAATCGAGTCTGCTCCCGCCCGAGCAATTCCAAATTGGGCATGTCCGCCGTTTTCGGATCGAACGACGAGTCGATGACATGATCGTCGCGGCCGCTCGTGGTCGGCGGAACCACTCCACTTGGCCCGGATTTATACTGCCGATCAGCAATGATGGCAAAACCAACGCGGCCGTAGGTCAGCGGTCCGTAGTAGCCGATAATTCCCTGCGCGCCCGGCCGGGAGGGAGAATCTGGATGATGCGACGTTTGCATCCGATAAACCGCGTTCACGAAATCAGCCGTCATCTTGTAACCACCCTTTGCTTCCGCTGGCGCTTCCTGCCCCGGAGCCTTCACCCCTCCCGCTCCCCACAGATTTCCGTGATAGACATCGTGATCGTCGGGAAGAGACACCGCAGGGCGATCTTTCAACAGCTCACGCCAGGTCCAACCGTGAAGCATCCACTTTCTCAGGACATCCAGCAACGAAGCATCCCCTCCGCTACGATCGACTGCAAAGCCTCCGCTCGCTTCGTAGTATTGATCTCCAGTGAAGGCCAACAAGTCGGGATCGAGCTTAGCAACGCTGGCAACACAGGCCGTATTGGGAAAAGCGAAGTGCGCGTTGCAGGAAATATCTGCAACCGAGAGCTCCTCTTTCTCCACTGGATCATGACGAATGACACCAGCCAAGACATGCTCTGATTTCATCCCGGCTTTGTTTCTCGCCTGATAAACCACGCGATAGGGAACATCTTCAGACGGATCCCACTTCTCCACCCGAAACTCAGCGATACGCGCGGCGGGATCAATGCGAGATTCTCCCGCAAAACGCCACCGCCCTTCCGCGGACACTTCCAGGCGAACCTGCTGCTCATCATCCCATCCCACCGGAGCGAGCTGGACGGTCATTTTGAGTGTACGCGCGTGCAAGGTGTAGTGATTGAAGCATAACGGTCCAAACGCCCGATCTGGATGCGCCGCTACCTTGGTTCCAGAGATCTGCCAGTCTTCGAACCACCAGCGATCCGCGCCTTCGTCATCCCGCAACCGATTCGGCGGTACTCCGCCCGATCCGAGAGCATAACCAGGCATCACGCCATAGTTCGCACACAGCGCGAGGTTCCCTTCCAAGACTTCAGTCGCTGGTCGGGTTTGAGTGACCTCTCCCACCAATCGACCGCTCGCAGGATCAATCGCTGAAAGTTTGATCCGAGCTCCCGAGGCAGTGGCAGGGGCGTCGAGCTCAAGCTGAAGCTCAACACTGCGAAGCCCGGCAAGATCGGCGGCTTGAACGACGCCACGAGCCCCGCGATCAATAAAAAGCTCTCCCGAGGCTCGCAGCCCCGCTTCCACACCGACTCCGTAAATCAGGGCGTGCCGGTAATCTTTGAGTGCACTTTTGATCCCAANNAAAACCTGCCGCACCTTTTCCGGCAGGAAGCAGTCGGTCACCGAGCAAGCCCAGACGAACCGTCATGCGTACATTCCCCGTGCCCGCCTGCAATGTTCGGGTCAGGTGTTGCACATTCCTCGCAGGACCCGACTGCGTGCATTCCAACCGCCCGGTCGACAACCGCCAATCCTGCAATGGATTTGTCCAGTAGTCCGGGCCGGGCCAGGCTCGATCATGCGTGTTCTGCCAGTCACTTCGGAAGTCCGTCGTCGGCGACGCACCGCTAAGCTTGGGAAGGAAGGCCAAGGCCGCCCCGGCCGCGGTCAACTCTCCTAAAAAGACACGACGAGTCGGCAACGAGGACGGTTGATTCATAGAGAAAGCGCCGCTCACGCGACCACCTTGGCCGCATGAATTGGGTTCGGCTAGCCAATAGACATCGACGACAAAGGGAAGCCAAGAACAGCTCCTATTGTCTTAGCTCTCTCGCTGGGCAATCCGATGCTTTAAATGACTTTTGAGTGCCCACCCGCCGACCGAAAGTGTTCGTCAAAAAGAGCCGCGATTACCCGCAGAAGGGGAGATCCCGCGGACGTCACGTAGAGTCCCTCCCGATTTGCGGCAATCAGGCCGTCATCCATCAAGGGTAGCGCACGCTCGAGCTCGGCGCGAAAATGATTTTTGAAGTTCACGCCCAAGGTATCGGACGCCTCTTGAAAGTTGAGACGTCGTGTACACATCAACGCCATGATCACCCATCGTCGGCGTTGATCCTCCTCGGTGAGGCGCCAACCGCGTTCCACCGGTAGTTGCCCCATCATGACGGATTTGCACCACTCGTCCAGTCCCTTGTGATTTTGGCGATAAGTATCACGAGTGGCTGAGATCGACGACATCCCGAAGCCGTAAAGCGAGGCCTCAGCCCCGGTGCTGTAACCTTGGAAGTTGCGGTGCAGCGTTCCGTTTTTGAGGGCCAGCGCCAAGGTGTCATCCAGACGCGCAAAGTGATCGAGTCCAATATCGACAAAGCCCGCCGCCGTGAGCTGTCGATGAGCCTGCAAAAACATCGCCAATCGCGTTTCTGGTCCCGGCAATTGACCACGTGCATCAAAGATTTTCTGCGCCGGCTTTATCCACGGAATGTGGGCGTAGCCAAAAACAGAAAGGCGATCGGGCTCGAGGGCCAGAACTGCGTCGATCGTTTGGCTGAAGGACGCTTCGGTTTGTAGCGGCAGTCCGTAAATCAAATCCACATTGATCGACGAAAAACCGTGGTCTCCCAGCCAATCGAAAGCCTGTTGATTCAGGGCATGGGGTTGAAAGCGGTGAATCGCCAGCTGTACTGAGGGATGCGTATCTTGCACGCCAAGTGAGGCTCGGGTGGCTCCCATTTCGCTCAACGCTACCACGTGGTCTTCAGTCAAACGACGGGGATCGATTTCGACACTGAATTCGCACGACTCAGATCGATTCGGGAATTGCACCTCGATCACCTCCCCGAGACGTCGCAGTTGATCAGGAGGAAAAAACGTGGGAGTTCCACCGCCCAAGTGGATTTGTGTCACCGGGCGCCGACGATCCATGCGGCTTGCTGTTAGCTCAATTTCCTTCACCAGGACATCAAGGTAGTCGGCTGCTTCCGCTTTGCGCCGGGTGATCACCGTGTTGCACCCGCAGAACCAGCATCGGGATTCGCAAAAAGGTAGGTGAAAATAGAGTGAGAGCGGAGACGCACTCGTCTCATTATCCTCACGTAACGCTCTTTCGACGGCCACCGGTTCCAGGTCAGGGGAAAAGTGATTGGCAGAGGGATACGAGGTGTATCGCGGTCCCGGAACCGAGTATTTGCGGATCAACTCAGGGTTGATGATCGCAGCGGATGGAGGCTCTCTCGCGCTTACGGGTAATGCCGTGCTCAGCATCACCCATTGTCACAGAAATCTCGCGTGACCGCTTCGCCCACGTTGTCGAAGACTGCGCAGATTTTGCTTTCCTCCACCGGACTGCATCACCTGTTTTCTAGCCTCGCTCCCACAAAATGCACCGCCATTGTGGCGTTCAAGCCCCCACCCACCTCTCCTCGTGAACTTTGTTTTAATCTCTCTCCTCGCCCTATCATTAGTAACCCATGCCGTCGCAGCCGTCATNNACGAAGGACTCGGACAAGCTTATCGCAGGACGACGCATTATCAAACTAGGCAACGTTTCAACTCCACAGATTGCTGTGTATTCGCCAGTCCCCTCAAAAAACACCGGCACGGCGGTGATTGTTTGCCCAGGCGGAGGGTTCAACATTCTTGCTTACGACTTGGAAGGCACCGAAGTCGCGGAGTGGTTGAACCAGCTGGGAATCACCGCGGTTGTTCTCAAATACCGGGTACCTTTTCGCGACCCGGACAAAAAGTGGCTC
>DKKJ01000286.1:0-150 GCA_002455175.1 Opitutaceae bacterium UBA6669 | reverse complement strand
CCCCGTTCCCATCGGCAAAAACACTCCACCCCTCTTTTTGGTTCACGCCTTCGACGATCCCATTCCCGTACAGAACACTTTGCTACTTGCTTCGAAGTACCGTGAGGCAGGAGGCTCGGCAGAAGTCCACGTCTATGACGCCGGCGGACA
>DKKJ01000172.1:12410-12612 GCA_002455175.1 Opitutaceae bacterium UBA6669 | reverse complement strand
CCAAGCCCGAGATCATGATCCCGTTGGTCGGCTTCAAGAAGGAGTTGGATCTCCAAGTCGCGATTGTGCATGAGGTCGCCGCAGCCGTCCTCAAGGAAAAGAAGACGAAGTTCACCTACTCCGTGGGCACGATGATTGAAGTTCCTCGCGGCGCTCTGACCGCGGACGAGATCGCCGGCACCGCCGAGTTCTTCAGCTTCGG
>DKKJ01000172.1:0-12379 GCA_002455175.1 Opitutaceae bacterium UBA6669 | reverse complement strand
GACCCCGACTCCGTCAAGTTCTGTCATAAGATCGGATTGAGTTACGTGTCCTGCTCGCCTTACCGGGTTCCAGTCGCACGTCTCGCAGCCGCTCAGGCCGCGGTCGCCGACAGCAAGTGAGGTAATCTCCTCATCTCTCAATAACTCATCAGCCCCACGCTTCATCGGCGTGGGGCTTTTTCGTGTCTGCGTAAAAGGGACGTGAAGACCATGAGCAGCACGCCTATCGCCGTGCAATGCGCACATTTGGCTAAAGCACGGCAAAAGCGGCCGATATTACAAACGCGGGCACAACTTTCTCCGCTCATCCCACCATGCCTACGACCGACAGCATCAGTGACGTAGTATTCCGCGAAACCATTNNAACGATGCTGAATCTGCAGGCCAGTTTTCATAGCGAAATTCCTGCCGATCACGCCGCCGAACATCCTATCGAAATTTCCGGACCTCACGTTGTGGGGACCGTCGGCTTCATCGGTGACATCAACGGCCTCATCTATCTGTACCTCGGCGCTGAGTTCGCCACGGTTGCCTCCAGTCACCTCCTCGGCATGTCCAAAGCCGAACTCGAAGCCGCAGGCGACGAAGTGATCAACGACGCCATCGGCGAAGTGACCAATATGACGGTCGGAGCCTTCAAGAATCAGCTCTGCGATCGAGGCTTCGCGTGCAAACTGACGATCCCCTCCATCCTCCGGGGAAGCAATTTCAGCATCGAGCCAATCAGCTCAGCCACCCGCCGGGTTTACCGCTTCGACATCGGACAACACCGCATCATCGCCGACCTCCTCATGAAGAACGAGGACTAAGCCTCGGCCAAGAAACTCTTTAAAAGCTAATATTCACATGCGTTACAAGATTCTCACCGTAGACGATTCCAAGACCGTCCGCATCATCGTCAAAAAGGCGTTCAAGTCCTACGATTGTGATATCATTGAAGCGTCCAATGGCGTCGAGGGCCTCGCCACCGCCGCCAAGGAAAGTCCCGATGTTATCCTCCTCGATGCCGGTGATGGACGGGGTGGAAATGCTCACCAAGCTCAAATCCGATCCTGCCCTGAAATCTATTCCCGTGATCATGCTCACGGCAGAAGGTGGACGCGATAATGTCATCAAAATCGCCAAGATCGGTGTTCGCGATTACATCGTGAAGCCGTTCCGCGAAGAGGTGTTGGTGGAAAAAGTAGGGCGAATCATCGATCTGAAGCCGCTCAGCGAAGGTCCTACCAAGGCAAAGATTATCCTCGATGCCGCTACGATCCTCGTGGTCGAAGATAAGCCTGCAATCGTCCTCCAAATCCAGGAAGGTCTCAAACACACTCCGTGGAATGTTCAGGGCGTCAACACCACTGGCGAAGCCATCGACTTCTGCAGTCGTACGCAGCCTGATTTGGTCATTATCTCTCTCACTTTGGCAGAGGAGGCGGCCTTTACACTCTTCCGCCTCATCCGGACTAACGTTAAGACCAAGTACACGCCCATCTTTGGATTGGTGGTCAAAACCGAGGTCCAAGCCCAACAGCAAGCTCAGCAAGTGGGATTCACTTCAATTATCACCAAACCTTTGGATCTCCCCGAACTCGAGGCCAAGATCTCCAAAGCGATGAATCTCGACACGTCACAACGTTATTTCTCGGTCGAAAAGGACTACTTCCTCATTCGTCTGCCCGAGGGCACCAACCAGATCGTCGTCGACGAAGTCACCGGCTATCTCAAGCCGAAGATGTCCGAAGCCTTCGACAATGGCCTCAGCAAAGTGATCATTGATCTCCACGAGCTCAAGCGACTTGAGATGGTGGTCATCAAGCTGCTGTTCCAAACGATGCAGTTCTGCCGCGAGTTGGGTCTACAATACGCCTTGGTCGGCAATCCCCAGTTGGTCAGCGAGTGTAAAGCATTCGAGGATACGAAGGGCTGGGCCTTCCACGATTCTCTCGAAGACGCCCGCACCAATATCGGACGCACGTCCTCCAGCTCCATTCCTGTCGGCGCCGAAGCCTAAACCCTTTGACCACGTCAACGTGGTCCCCTGCGCGCCCCGTGCCTTCACCGGCACGGGGCTTTTTGTTAACGCAAAAATTAGACAACCGTTTACACGCCCGCCGTTTCTCCCTCTAGAAACGGCCAAAAATGCCGATAGATCTCATGGGTTATGATGCCGTCTTCCCGAGCTTTCGGGAAGTCTCTGTCTCACAATGAATTTCCTCTCGTCTCAGCTTTTCACGTCAGGTTCACGCCTGACGCGATGCGTCGCATTGACGCTGCTTCCGATCCTCGGATCGGAGTGCCACGCTTTGACTCAACCCCAACGCGGAGCCGCCCAACGTCGGATCAGCCCATCTGTCCTTTCGGTCACCAACGCGTACCGGAGCACGCCTTACTTGGCCCTGATCCTTCCTCCTCCGCTCCACTTTCGACTGGCTCCGCCCCCAATCGATCCCGCACTCCGTTTGACCGCGGGAGCGCCACCTCGTCCGGGGGGTGCGCTGGAAGACGTCGCTGCCGCTAATCAGGACTCAGCCATTACGCATCCGGAAGACACCGACACCACGGATAACTCACCACCGGAAACGGCCGTGACGGAAACGCCTTCAGTGGAAATCCGTTCGGCACCTACCCGTAAGGTCACGCCGGTTTCGATCATTCCCGACGACACCCCGCGTGAAATCCATGCGGAGGAAGTGCTGCCCTTCTTCCAATATCCCGGGAGCGTCCCGAACGCGCCCACCGCCGGATCGCTCCCGCCTAGTTCTGCAACGTACCGACAACGATGACTCGCCTGCCTCTCCTTCTTATCGCCGCTCTGATCTGCGGAGCTCGCTTGAACGCTAGCTCTCCGGACTCCTCCGCGCACGCGCCGGCGAAGGAAGCTGAGGCGCACGGACATCCATCGGTCGAAAAATCCACCGCTGCCGAGTCTGCACCCGAAAGTAAAAGTCACGCAACGGCGACGCCGGAACCAACGCACGCATCCTCGGATCACGCCCCCTCGACGAAGAGCGAAGCGGCAGGTTCGCACGAAGTCGGCGCCGAGGAGATTCAGAGTCTTCTTCGTATTGGCGAAACCAAGACTGCCCAGGGTGATTTCGACTCCGCAGAAATCGCCTATCGTCAGGTGTTAGCGGCCAAGGCCACTCCAGCCCAAGATCGCGACGCCCTGCTCGGCATGGCTCGGATGTACCGCCGCAAAAACCAGTTCACCCGCGCCGCGGCCGTTTACGAAAAAATCCTGAAGGAGTTCCCTGCCGATCCGCAGCTGCCCGTCGTGTTTCTCGAATTGGGTCGCACCCAACGCGCCCTGGGAGCCTATCGGCTCGCGATCACTCGCTTCTACAGCGTCATCAATTCCACTCTAAAACTGCCAGACGAAGGCACGGACCTCTACCGTCAACTCGCACGCACCGCGCAATTTGAAGTGGCAGAAACCTATTTCGTCGCCGGACAATACGAGGAAGCGGCGCAGTACTTTTCCCGGCTCAAACTCCTCGACCTTACGCCAGACGATCAAGCCAAGGCCCATTTCAAATCGGCCTATGCGCTCTACATGGGCGGCGACTACGAGAAGGCCACCACCAGCCTGCGCGCCTTTCTCGAACTCCACTCGAAGAAAAGTGACGCTCCCGAGGCCCGCTATTTACTTTCGCTGTCGCTGCGCCGCCTAGGCCGCAACCAGGAATCGCTCACCGCTGCTTTGGATCTTCTCAAAGCAGAGCAGGCTCGGACGAGTGAAGACCCTAAACGTTGGGCTTACTGGCAACGTAAAACCGGTAACCAACTGGCCAACGAATTCTACGAACAAGGAGATTCCACCAGCGCGCTCGCCATCTACCTCAGTCTCGCAAAACTCAGCGAAGAACCGCTTTGGCGCCTGCCCGTGCTGTATCAGATCGGCCTTTGCTACGAGCGGCTCCGATCGGAGAAACAGGCACGCGAGTTCTTCGAAACCGTTGCACGAGAGTCCAAGGTTCAAGCCAGCCAAGCTCAACCACGACCTGAATTCGCCGAGCTTGCGTCCATGGCGAATTGGCGATTGCAACACTTGGATTGGGAAGCCTCCACTGATCATCAAATTAACACCTTCTTCCAACAAAAGACTCCCGCCGCTGAACCCACTCGCACGGTCAGCACCGAGGTCCCTGCCCCTCAACCATGAGTTCGTCTGATACGCTCCACGGCCACCTACAGCTTTGCGAAGAACTCCACCAGCTCGCCCTCGAAGAGAACCGCTTCATTAAAGAGAATCAGCGAGCGCCCGACCACGCACTGCTCGAACGCAGAAAAGCCCTTCTGGAGCGCCTCGACGCAAGTTTGCTCAAGATCAAGGATCCCGCGACGACCGCCCTCCCCGCCGAGCGCGCGCAACGCGACCAGCGCCGCGATGTGGTGGAAAAATCGCGCACACGTATTCTCCAAATTCTTCATTTGCAGAAGGAGAATGAGCAGTTGGTGCTCCGCTATAGCTTGGGCACTCCCAAGCTCACGTCACCTGCTCCCACCCTCCCGACGACTCATCTGCAAAAGCTGTACGATCGGCATCGTTAAGGTTGTTTTCTGGTCGCGACCCGGCTTTCCAGCGGTTTGGCTAAGATCACGCAGATTCCCTGCGGATACGCCTTCTCCTTTCTGGAAAGCTCGGCCCCATGCCCATCGCACGCATCCTCGTTCACGAAAACTCGTTCCTGAAGCTTCCTCAGATCGAGGCAGCGCTCCGGCAAGCGGGGTTGGAATTCGCGTGCCAGCGCACGCACTCTCGCGCGGAGTTTAGCAACGCACTTTCAAAGTTCCAACCCAGCCTCGTTCTGTGCGACTATGACTTCGCTGGGCTGAGAGCGGTGGAAGCACTTGCCCTAGTCCGCGAGACCGCTCCGCAGGCATCATTCATCGTGCTGTCCGACAAGCACGGTGAAGAGCTCGCGGTAGAGTGCATGAAAAACGGCGCGACGGATTACGTTTTCAAAGACTCTCCTGAGCGGCTGATCGCCTTGATTCGCACTGCAATCGAGAAACATCACCTCATTCGCGAGGGTAAACGGCTCAAGCAGCAACACGAGGTGCTGCTGCAGCTGATCCCGACGTGTGTCTGTATTCTCACCCCCGGAGGCATCCTCGTTGACTGCAATCCGGCATGGACGCACCAACTTGGTTATCCACGAGAGAGTTCGTTAGGACAGCCTTTGCACGAATTTGTGAGCGGCGCGGATCGGGCGCGCTTTCAGGCTTGGTGGGCCAGCCTCGCGGCAGGATCAGAAACGTCCTCTCTCGAGCAAAACGAGTGCGAGGTATCCATGGAAACGGTCAGCGATCAGCGGCGCTACCTGACCTGGACTGCTCGCTTCAGCCCATCTGATAACTCTGTGTATGCGTTAGGCCATGACACTACGGATCGCCATGTGGCCGAAGCTTCCCTTCGAGAGAGCGAGGTACGCTTTCGCTCCATGGCCGACTCCACTCCCGCATTTATTTGGGTAGGGGACACGATCCAGCAACGCACCTACTGGAATCAACGCTGGCTGGATTTCACAGGACGCACTCTCGATCAAGTCGTGGGAACTGGCTGGCTCGACTCTATCCACGCGGACGACCGGCAACGCGTCGGTGACCTCATCGAGACGTCTCACTCGGCTCGACGACCCTTCAAAATTGAATATCGAGTCAAACGGTCAGATGGGGTTTTCCGGTGGGTCCTCGATAACGGCTCCCCCTGCTACGATCACCACGGTGCGCTCATCGGGTTCATTGGCTCGGGAATCGACATCAGTGAACAACACGATGCCGAGGTACGCTTGACTCAGCGAGCCATCAAACAATCCGCGCTCGCTCACTTTGGGCGCTTCGCTCTCGCTCAACATCCGTTTGAAGAGCTGTTACGCGAAGGCACTCGCATCGTCCATGAGACACTACAAATCGATGCCAGCGAAGTTCTCTCTCTCTCTGGACCAGAAAATACCCTCGAGTGGGTCGTCTCGTCGGGAATCGCGATGCCCTCCTCTGCGCTGCCTTTGGGTTCGCTGCCTCCATCGGCGCTTCAAGAAACCTGCTTTCAGCTTCCCGCAGGCAAGGGTTTCTTTCCCGGGGAACAGTCGCATCTCGCACGAGGAGTCCAGTCCGCATTCGCAGCCGTTCTTTCGGGCGGCAAACAACCCTATGGATACTTGATCGCGCTCTCTCGGGCGGCGGAACCGTTTTCACGAGACTCCATGGACTTCGTCCAAGGCGTTGCCAATATCATCGGAACGGTAGCCCAACGCGACCAAGCCCGCGCCGCTTTACTGGAGAGTGAGCAAAAGCTTCTGCAGTCGCAAAAAATGGAAGCGGTCGGCATCCTAGCCGGGGGGGTGGCACATGACTTCAACAACTTGCTCACGGCCATTCGGTGTTACGGCGACTTGTTGAATGAAGACCTCGCTGAATCAGCCCCGGAACTGCAGCCCAAGGCGTCCGAAATTCTGAAGGCCACCGAGCGGGCCAGTGCCCTGACTCGTCAGCTTCTCGCGTTTAGTCGAAAGCAGGTGCTACAGCCAGAAATCCTCGACCTCAATAGCATCGTCTCTGATGTGAAGGACTTAGTCCGATCACTCCTGAGCGAGAACATCGAGTTGAAGATTCTACCGGCAGCGTCCCCGATCTATTTCGAAGCAGATCGAAACCAAATCGACCAAGTCGTCATCAATCTTTGTATCAATGCCCGAGACGCCATGACGCTCGGTGGGGCCATTACCCTGACAATCGGCAGCACCGCGCTCCCGCCAGACAACTCCCACGGATTGCCAGCAGGGGACTATGCCGTACTGCGGACTCCAGACACGGGCATCGGTATGTCCCCCGAAGTCCAAGCGAAACTCTTCCAGCCCTTCTTCACCACCAAGCCCAAGGGTCGCGGCACGGGCTTGGGGCTGGCCACGTGTGCGGTCATCGTAAAGAGCTCTCAAGGGGCCATCTTTTTCGAAAGTCAGATGGGTAAAGGAACTACTTTCACCATCCTTCTGCCACAGATCTCTGCTCTCTCCGTGGAAGCACCCGTCATTGAAGAAGCGATTCTCGGACAAGGCACCGAACGGATTCTTCTGGTGGAAGACGATGAAGCGATTCGCGTCGTCACCTCCGCGATCCTGGAAACATTGGGCTACCACGTCACCGTGGTCGCCGGAGGAAATGAAGCACTCGAACTTTGCAGCAATCCCGCGGTTCGACCCTTCGACCTCCTGCTCACCGACATCGTCATGCCCAACATGAACGGAAAAGAGCTTGCTAGCCGAATCATCAAACTCTGCCCCTCGATCCGGATCATGTTTATGTCAGGTTACGTGGGGGACGCTCGCATCTTGCAAGCCGTGCAGGATGCCGGGGGACGGTTCTTGGAAAAGCCCTTCACACGCGCTTCGCTAGCCCGGAACGTTCGAGAGGTTCTCGAAGCACCCCCTCCGCTTCCCGTTTCTTAGTCCGCTCGCTCTCGAAGTCAGGCCCCTTGCCGATTGTTACGTGGCNNTCCGCCGCCTGAGCTCCCACAATCCCCGGCTCGGCATCTTCAAAGACGAGACAGCTCTCTGGCTTCACCCCCAAAAGCCGGGCCGCAAGCAGGAACATGTCCGGTGCTGGCTTACCCCTTCCCGGAGGAACATCTAAGGGCGTTATGATAATTTTAAAAAGTGATCGCAACCCCGTGACCTCTAGCGAGGGATAAGCCACATCCGGAGTTCCCCCGGTAACGATCGCAATGGGACGATTGCCCGCCGCCTTACGAGCGATCTCCGCCACCGGCTCGATAATCTGAACCTCTTTCAAGAGCTCCAAATACAGGGCCTCCTTCACCTCCGTGACATAATCTGGATCGACAGTGAGCCCGTAGCGGAGAGCAAAAAGTTCCGCTACGCGACGCGTGTGCACGCCTCCTAGTTCATAGAAGTAGTCCTCATCGAGCGGGCCATCCACTCCCATCTTCCGCATGGCGGCATCCCACGCACGATAGTGGATGGGCATGGAATCAATGAGCGTGCCATCGAGGTCAAATAGTAGACCGGAGAAATCACCAGGAGGAAGCGTGAGCTGCATGTAAGCTGTAGAGATCAGATGAAGGCGCAAAAGAGTTCAACCTTCAGCGTCCGAGATAAAACTTACCGAGGGTCAACCCGCGCGAGTCAACAGCTCATNNTTAGGCGCGGGCTCATGAAATTCGGCAAAGCGAGCGAAGTTATCCATCGCGATCACTTCGGTCCGAGACTTGCCCGCCGCAATCTGCTTCTGCACGTGTTCAACCACTGCGGATAGAAAGTCACGAAACACCAAAATATCCCCGCGATTGCCCGTAATAGGAAACTGGGTACCGGAGTGACCAAAAATATACTGCGTGTCTTGAGCGTAGTGCTTCGTCGCTTTCTCGAGCACTTCGATCCAGCCTCGCACGGTACCGCCGCCTGCACGATCGATCACAGGGTACTTCCGGTTAAACATAAGGTCACCGGTGTGCACGACATTGGCTTTTTCAAAGAATACCATGATATCGCCCTTGGTATGCGCAGGTCCGNNTCTCCCAAGTCGCGTTTCCACGTTTCCGAAAACGTCTGCGTGGGCAAAACCTGTGGGTCCAAAGAACGCTTATCTTGCGCGGCGCGTTCCTCTAGTAACTGAGGGACGTTCACGTGAGCAACGATCTCCTTCGTAGAACCTCGCAATACTGCATTGCCTCCGACGTGATCCCCGTGGTGGTGGGTGTTGATAATGACGTCGAAAGGACGAGCCTTACGCCCCGGTAACTCCGCGGCAAAGCGGCCCGCGGTATCCGGAAACTGAGTATCCACCGCCACCACAGCTCCATCCGTTACTAGGTATCCGATGGTGCCTCCGCGTCCCACGAACGCACCCACGCCACGACGCAGGGGGAGAAACGACACCGTGGTGGCTTGACCAGAAGGAGCTGCACCAGCCGGTTGAGCCTGCAACCACGAGCGGGACGCAAATCCCGCGGAAAGTGCCAACGACGAACGAAAGACAAAGTCGCGACGGTNNCAAAACCTGTTTTATCGAAGCGGAACTATTTTTAAGTTACACTCACAACCCACTCAATATCAATAGCCTAAAAATCCCGTATTTTTCCGGTAACCTTTCATGCTCACAGCAGTTTCCTTTGCTCACATGCCATGGATGACGCCCTTGTCCCGTGATCGCCACGATTTCAGATTCCACTCCTGTGTCTCGCTTCGAACGCTCGACCGTTAATTCTTCGACCGTGGATGCGTCGGAACCCAGCGATCACGAGCTTATGCTCGCCGTCCGCGCCGGAAAAATTGCCCGCCTCGGAGACCTTTTCGAGCGTCATCACGGTGCGCTGTTTGGTTTTTTTCTTCGCCTCACCCAGCAGCGAGCGCTGAGCGAAGACTTGGTCCAGTGGGTGTTTTATCGGATTCTCAAATACCGTCACACCTATCGCGACGAGGGCAAGTTCTCTGCCTGGATCTATCACCTCGCACGGAAAGTGGCGGCAGATCACTATCGGAAACGAGCTCTGCCGACCGTAGATTCAGAAAACGGCGACTTTGCTGATTTGCTCACGGACCAAAGCCCCGGTCCCTCGGAAAATGCCGCCTACAACGACGATGTGGCGCTCATGCAGCAAGCGATGGCTCAACTCCCGCTCGATCAGCGCGAAATTCTTGTGCTCCACCGGTTCCAAAATTTGCAACACGCCGAAATCGCCCAGCTGTTGGACTGCAAGGAAGGGGCGGTCAAGGTTCGCGCACATCGCGCTCTGGTCGCTTTGCGCGACCTCTATTTCAAACTACGCCGAGGTCGTCTCGCTTGAGCCACCACACGACACATGAACTGCCAACGTATCCAAGGACACTTTCTCGACTATCAGGAAAACCTGCTCACGGAGGGCGACACCGCAGCAGTGCAGTCCCACCTCAAAACGTGCCTCGTTTGCCAGCGCGAATGGGCCGGTCTACAAGAAACGCTGCTGAAGCTGGAGCGTCTCCCAACCGTGCCGCCGAGCCCTCAACTAAGACTACGATTCGAGGCCATGCTCGAAGAAGAGGAAGAAAGTCTCTCAGCGCGCAGTCCTTTCGTTCTAGCTCGGAGTTGGCTCGATTCGGTCCTCGCGGCGCTGTTGCCATCGCGTCCGATCTGGCAGGGCTCCCTGGCCCTCCTCCTTCTTACCTGCGGACTTTTAGTAGGCTTTTACTGGATACCCAGAAACGCTCCTACCGCCACGCTCACGGACGCGACCGTGAGAGAGGAAATTTCTCAGTTGAAAGCAAAGGTAGACTCGATGGCGCAGTTGGTGGCTTTTTCCGCCCTGCAACAGCAATCGGGTAATCAAAGGCTCCGGCACGTGGTGGCATCTCTTGATGTCAGCCAAGCGGACGAACGTACGCTCTCGGAATTGCTCACCACTCTAGCTTTTGATCCCAGTGCCAACGTGCGGCTCTGCGCCTTGGAGGCCCTCTTTCCCCATGCCCACCGAGACGCGGTTCGCGCGGGAATTCTCGCCGCCTTGCCAGGTGAGCGCTCGCCTCTGGTTCAGGTCGCAATGATCGACTTCGTTGCAGCAGCGCGTGATCAGGCTGCCGGACCTGCCCTCGAGGAACTCTCCCGCAGCCAAACCATAGACCAAGCCGTTCGGGAAGCCGCCCATCGCGCTTTGGTGCAACTCTAGTCCCGGCTCAATTCGTCACTTTCGACCATGAATCTCGCTCGAACTCTTTGCCTTTTCATTCTCGCCAGTTGCACCTGTCTCTTCGGGCACGCTGGGGAATCTCGTTCGACCACCTTGGCTTTTTCCGACCCTTCGAAGCCGGGCACTCTGCGCATTTTTGTTAACCACGGGGATCTTCGTATCGAAGGGGTTTCCAGCGACAACGGAACCGTAACGATCGAAAGCAACGTCCCCTCCCAAAATCAGGGTCAACCGCGTGCGGATGGCTTACGGGTGGTCAGCTCTGCGTCGTCTTTTACCGTTTCAGAAAAAGACAATGTCATCCAACTCGACTACGGGCGTGATGCGGTCCCGCTGGACAATGGCACCTCCTTCAAAATCCAAGTCCCTCATACGACCCATATCGTCGCCAGCGGAAGCCGGGGTGGCGATGTCGTCGTAAAAGCGATTTCCGGGGATGTCGACATCCGCATTATGAATCAAACAGTCCGTTTGGAGGGTTTATCCGGAGGTGCCTTTNNGCGCTTCATTCTCTCAAATCGCGGCGGATCACCCGATTTCTCTTCTGACTCTGAACGGAGAGATTTCGGTACGGCTCCCGGAAAATGCTCGTGCCAACGTTCGATTTCGTACCCAAAACGGCACCATCCTCACAGATTTCGATGAAGACACTTTTGTGACGAAGGTCCAATCGGGACCCGATCGCGATGCACACCTCACGGCCGCCCACGCTCAACTCGCCGAACAGGACGCACGGAACGCCGAGCAGGCGCGCAAGCAGGCTCAGACCTTGGCTCAAGATGCTCATCGGCGAGCTCGGGAGGCCGCCGCGGGCACCAACTCCCTCGCACCCCTTCCGCCGATCGCGATTCCTCAGGTTCCCGAGCTTCCGCGACTTCCCTCTATCCCTGCAATCGTTGGCGGTAAAGTGATCACCGGTACCCTCAACGGCGGAGGGCCGGAAATCCAAATCGCGACAATGAACGGCGATATTATTGTGCGGAAAAATCCATAGACTGTATGCCTAGGTCGCTAACACGCGAGTGATTCCAGATTGATCCCATCCTTGCGTTGCGGCCCGCTTTCTCGTCACCATGAGGGTTCATGGTCGACGCACAAACAATTCGCCTGCAAAAGTTCCTTGCCGATGCAGGGGTATGTTCTCGTCGAACGGCGGAGGCGCTGATCACGGAGAATGACGTTTGGGTGAATGGCGCGGTTGCGACCCTAGGGCAACGAGTCGACCCCGCCGTCGACAAGGTTGTCGTCCGGGGTAAGTGGATCAAAAATCCACCTCAACCGAAGATCACGTTGGCCGTGCACAAACCCAGAGGACTGGTGTGCTCGAATGAGGACCCCAACAATCCGCATACCGTCTTCGATTTGCTTCCGCGCGAGCTCGCGAAGTTCCGTTTTTTCTGCGCCGGAAGGCTCGATAAAGACAGTGAAGGCCTGGTCATCCTAACCACGGATGGGGACTTGGCGAATCGCCTCATGCACCCGCGTAATACCGTGGTGAAGCGCTATTTTGTGAAGTTGGAAGAGTTTTTCCCAAGCCGGAAGCTCGCCACGCTGCGCAAAGGAGTCGTTTTGGAGGGGGAACGTCATCGCGTCGAATACGCCGCCTTGGTTAACCCTAACCGAGACAAAGAGGCTCGCGACCTTGATGTCTGGATGCATCATGGAAAGAAACGCGAAATTCGCCTGCTCTTCATGGCGCTGGGCTTC
>DKKJ01000117.1 GCA_002455175.1 Opitutaceae bacterium UBA6669 | reverse complement strand
AATACCATTGCCGCCACCGTGCCCTGCTGGGTTCCTCAATCACGCCCGCTTGATCCTTTTACCCCAAATCCCGATGAACGCTTCCCCTCCTACCCGCCGCCGATTTCTCAGCACGTTAGGTGCAGCCAGCGCCTTGACCGCTTTCCCCTCTATTCTGAAAAGCCAGCAGGGCCGCTCTCCGAACAGCAAGCTGAACGTCGCCTGCATTGGCGTGGGCGGTCGAGGTCGCGCTGCGGTCGATGGCACAAAGGATGAGAACCACGTCGCATTCGTCGATTCNNTCAGACCTATCCCGACGTAGCGCGCTTTCGCGACTATCGCCGGATGTTGGATCGACTCGGATCCTCCATCGATGCGGTCACGGTGTCCACGCCCGATCACATGCACTTTCCCATCGCCGTCGCGGCACTGCAATTAGGGAAACATGTTTTCGTGGAAAAGCCTCTGACTCACACCATCTGGGAGTCTCGTCAAATCGCTCGTCTCGCCGCGGAAAAGAAGGTCGCCACTCAAATGGGAAACCAAGGCCACGCTGGTGAGGGTATGCGTCTTCTCAAGGAATGGTATCAAGCCGGCATTCTCGGGGAAATCCGGGAAATTCACAGTTGGACAGATCGGCCCGTGTGGCCCCAGGNNAAAGCGATGCCCGTAATTCCCAGTACGCTCGACTGGGACCTATGGCTGGGTGTGGCCGCCCGGCGTGAGTATGATCCCGGATACGCACCCTTCAATTGGCGCGGTTTTTGGGATTTTGGCACAGGGGCGCTGGGAGACATGGGGTGCCATATGATGGATGGAGCCTTTTGGGCATTCGATCTCACCGCGCCGACGTCCGTCGAAGCCACCTCAGCCAACGCCACCACCATCAGCGCTCCGACGGCGTCGGTGGTAAGCTACCAATTTCCGGCGACCGCAAAACGACCCGGACTGAAGTGGGTTTGGTACGACGGTGGTATGGAACCGCCTTTGCCCGAAAGTTTGGGCAGCTTGAAAGGCTTACCCGAAAACAGCACGTTGATTGTAGGGACCAAGGCGTCGCTCATCGCCCAAGCCAACTACTTCTCCGTGCGGCTCGTTCCAGAAACGCGCATGCAAGAGTTAGCCTCCCGTCTTCCACCGAAAACGATTCCCCGCATTCCGGACGGAAACCATTTCGCCGAATGGATCGCCGCGTGCAAAGGCGGTCCTCAGCCAGGTGCCAACTTCGACTACTCCGCANNCCTCTTGAGCAACGTCGCCATCCGCGCCCGCCGCCGAATCGAGTGGGATTCGGCGGCGATGAAGGTGACCAATCTGCCACTAGCCAACGCGTATCTGACCAAAACTTACCGTGCTGGCTTCGGGATCTCTTAGATACGTCAAGTCAGGCGGTTCCGCTGTAGACCAGATGAATTAAAGGGGAAGAGCCTCAGAAAATGCTTTTCACCCCGAAGGTCCAATTGATCCCATTGACCTCATAGAATTGCCCCACGGCCTGATTGGACCCGACTTTCTCGTAGATAATATACGGCTCGTTGAAAACGTTTCTCGCAGCAAAAAAGAAACTGATACTCCGGGTGATTCGATAACTGCCCCCTATGTCCAGATTGGTACGATGACGGTAATAGCGGGGATTACCGGTGATGTTCGTAGGATAATCATCTCGCCAATNNTGATCGAATGAGGTATCAGATTGGCTTTCTTCACCGACGCATAGTTACGCGTATAGCTGGCCCGTACTCCCAAGCCCGAGAACGGCTTTGGCAAGAATGAAAGGCTTTGACTATATTCTAGCTCCATACCGCGTAACTCGACATCGTTTTCGCTCTGAATTGTAGTCCTGAAAATGTAAGCGGAGAGATCCTCCTCACCATTATAACCAAACTCTTCCGCCGAAAGGTCGTTTGTCTGGAAAAGACCCGTAACGGTATTCTGGAACACGTTGACGGCAACAATACCGACAGGTTCAAAATAATAGGCCAAACGAGCAGCATAGTTTTTTGACGTCTCTGGCTTCAAACGAGTGTTGGGAGCGGTCACGATGAACGACTCTTCGTTAATCGTCCAAACACCGGTGATGTCTCGAAACGGTGGGCGCCGAATCGTCGAGCTGTAACCAAGCTGCAAGTCAAGGCGTGGTGAGATGCTATACTTGAACGAAGCACTCGGAAACCAATGGTCATATTTCGATTTCCGATGCACGCGCGGGCGGGAGAAGTATTGGTATTGAAGACCAGGAATCGTGGTCGCCCTTCCACTCGCTGCACCCGTAGTTGCAACAGGAAACCCTGCAGAACGAACCTCATCACCGCTCAATGGGTCAAAATCAAGCGAGTCTCCGCGAGTAATTTCGTTTCTCAACCCGGCCCTTAACGTCATGGAGCGGCCAAGCCGCGCCGTTCCCATGAGAAAGGCGGCATCAATGGTCTCGTCATATTTCTTCGTATTCACCACGTATGCGTTGTAAAAATTGTCTGCAGACATCACATTCGAAAACAGCTCAGGACGGTCCCGAAAGAGTGTCCCTAGCGCGACCAAGTTAGGCATCCAAACCTCTCCGCCGCTGATCGAACGAGCACTAGCGTCCGTGTTGGTACCTCCCATATCGAAGGGGAACGGTGACCGATAAGGCCCGTAGACTCCCCTAGCCGGAGCACCAATAATGTTATAACGAAGTGACTCCGTATCCACTAAGAAATCACGGGCCTCCAAACGCCGCTTAACGCCTGTCTTCCAAATAATGGGCAAAAACTTTGCCGTTTTCCAGGTCCCCACGACTTCACCAGCCAAATTTTGTGTCCTAGCAAACCGCCCGTCATCACTGGTGAGCGTTGTCGACGTGTAATTCGCACCATCAGAGAAATCTAGACCACCGGTTTGCTGAACCTTCCAATCCGCACTTAGGGCACCCGACCTTTCCATGGTGTAAGATATTCCGCCGAGAGTAGGCCCTCCAGCGTCACGAATTGACCCTCGACGTCCACGAGGATCGTACCAACTCATCGAATCAGACGCTACAAATTTCCCCTCAATGACCAAATTGTCGAATTTGTATTCAAACTTTGGCGTCAGTGTCACTGTCTGACCCAACTTCACAATAGCAGCGGGATTCGAAACCACATTGGCCACAGTCGAAGAGGTCGTCACCTTGGTCAGCGCCTGATCTCCTAGGACGGAACCGCGCCCTGTAATTACCCCTGAAACGGTTGACGCCGGAGCAAGGTTAAACGTCAACGAGCGCTGCGGATTGTTGAGATCTGCATAATTGTAGAGCACCCCTAACGNNGTGGCTTTGAAGTCACTGGTCAGGTTTACGGTGGAGCGACGGTTAGTCCGAGGCGCGTGCAGGAAATTCACCGCCGTCGGTACCACGGGCCGCGTATCCGCAGCCGTCGGCGTGTAATTATAAGTCACCGTTGTTCGAGCGTTGGCAGAGTAAGCCATCGACTCACTGATGTTCAAATTGATCCCCAACCGACCGCTGAAAAAGACGTCGGAGTAGTCGAAAATCCCACCGGGGTGAATCTTGCGTGACTTACGATCGTCCGGACCGTAGGAGTCATCAAAATTGAAGCGGGTTGAAAACGCCGTGAGATTGGCCGAAATGCCAATACGCCGGCCCTCCCGGTCAANNATGATCGTTCCTGCCGGAGCGTTGGCATCAACGTCTGCACTGATCGTCTTGGACACTTCGATCGACTCCACGCTGCTCAACGAGACTTGTTCAAAGCTGAAGGCACGCGCATTTCCGCAGGCTCCTTGATTGGCGTCAGCGCTGGAAATGGACATGCCATCCAAAGTCACCGAGGTATACTCAGAATCGAGACCCCGAAGCCGGATCGTCCGGATCTCACCCTGAACCAAATCGAGTTCGACCCCGGGCATGTGCTTCAGGAACTCGCCGACATTCCCTTCAGCCACGTCACCAAACACGTCCGACGCGACCGCATTGGTGATGTTCATCGAGTTCTTCTGCTGCATGATCGCTTTGGCATTCCCTTCGCGTTCACTTGAGACAGTAAAGGCGCTCAGCTCGATCGGCGCACCATCTGCCCCGGTCTGCGCCAAAGCACTGACCAGCTGGAAGTCCTGTACTGCCGTCTGCCCAGCCGTGACCATGACGGTCGACGTCGCAGCGCGATACCCCGTGTAAGTCACCGTTACAGTCGCAGGACCGGCAGGCACATTGTCCAAAACGTAGAATCCGCCATCGGCCGAGGTGGCAAAGAGACCTCCTGAAGTTCGAACCTCAGCATTGGGCACATATTGCCCCGAGGTCGGATTCAAGATACGACCTCGAATCGTGCCGGTGGCGGGAGACTGCCCTTGCAGGGTGATCGTACCGAAAAC
>DKKJ01000418.1 GCA_002455175.1 Opitutaceae bacterium UBA6669 | reverse complement strand
CGATCGTCAAGCATGTTTCGAAAGTGGTATGGACGACTATGTTTCTAAACCGGTACGCTGGGACGCCCTTCCCTCCGTTCTTAATCGCCATCTGGGCTTACCCCAAACGACCAGACGATGACCCCTGGCACCGCCTATCGCATCCTTGTCATCGACGATACCGAAAGCATTCATCATGACTTTCGGAAAATCCTCGAACGCGCCAAAGCGCCGACTTCCCCCGTCCTAAATGCGCTCGCTTTGAGCATATTCGGGAATGAAACTCACGAGACTAAGGTAGATCACTTTGTGGTCGATTCTGCCTACCAAGGTGAAGAAGGAGCAGCTCGAGTGAAAGAGGCGCTCCGTACCGGGCACCCCTACAGCCTGTGTTTTGTGGACATGCGCATGCCGCCTGGATGGGACGGTCTGGAAACCGTGCGGCACCTTATCGAATTAGATCCTAACCTACAAATTGTCCTTTGCACCGCCTTCTCCGACCACGCTTGGGAGGCTGTGCGTAAACAGATCGGTAACACCGATAATCTGCTCATCCTCAAAAAACCCTTCGAGGAAATCGAGGTGCTCCAGCTCGCTCATACCATGAGCAAAAAGTGGAGCCTGCACCAATCACTCAAGGATCGGATCGCCTCGCTCGATCAACTGGCGCGTCGCCGGACCCAAGAGCTTTTCCGCGCCGAGGAACTGTTCGCTCAAGCTTTCAGCGCCAGTCCCCTAGCCCAGTGTATCCAGTCACTGACGGACGGATCTATCGTTGAAGTGAACACCGCTTTCGAACGCGTATTCAATGTATCCCGACTCGCAGCTCTCGACCGAACCCCGGAAACCTTCGGTCGCGGAATGGACCCACAACGTTGGCAGGCTCTCTTGGATCGCCTGCACCAGGGAGAAAGCATCGACGAAGAACCCGTGAGTTACTCGCCCGAGGGTGAATCGACCCGTGAGATGCGTTACTCTGGTCGAAGTATTTCTCTCGGAAATCTTCATTGTGTCATCTGGGTAATCCGGGATGTCACCGAGCAAATTCGTTTGGAGCAACAGCTCCGCCAATCCCAGAAGATGGAAGCCGTCGGACAANNACTACGCGGGGCTTTGCCTCGAGCAAACGGACCTTCCTACGTCCACGTCAGACAGTTTGGAAAAAGTTCGTGGGGCTGCTAGCCGGGCGGCGGCATTGACTCGTCAACTTCTGGTCTTCAGTCGGCAGCAACTTCCCAATCCGCTGCCCCTGGATATGACCAACGTCATCCTGGGCTTTCAGGAAATGCTAACTCGTTTGATTCCTGCCCGCATCGACCTTTCCTGGGATTGTCCTCCAAACCTCCCGATTGTCCGCGCTGATGAGGCCAACATCGAACAAGTCGTGCTGAATTTGGTGGTGAATGCGCGTGACGCGATTCCACGCGAGGGACGCATTTCCATTTCACTCGCCTCCCATCTCCAACCTATCACCGCTAATCCAGAACGCCCTCCCGGGACCTATCTTCGCTTTTCCGTTGAGGACACGGGCAGTGGCATACCACCGGCAGTACTCTCGCGGATTTTCGATCCATTTTTCACTACCAAGGACGTCGGCAAGGGCACCGGTATGGGTCTCGCAACTGTCGACTCGATCGCCAAACAGCATCACGGTTGGGTCGACGTTTCTAGCACACTCGGAAAAGGTTCACGGTTTGACGTCTTCCTACCCGCGGACCCCACGTTCGTGCTCCCTCAGGAGGAGGTTTCCCAGTCCCCCACCGATGACTTGCTCTCAAACCTACGGATTTTGTACGTCGAAGACGATCCCATCGTCCGTCAAGTCACGCAGACGATTCTAAAAAATCGCTGTTTGCGCCTAGAAGTAGCTCATGACGGTGCCGCAGCCCTTACCGCATGGGAGTCCTCTTCGGGCGAAGTTGATCTTCTGATCACGGACATGATTATGCCCGNNACCTCCGGGTACAGTCCTCAACTCCTGACGCAAAGCGAGTCGCTGGCAGCAGGGCTGCGTGTGCTTAACAAACCCTACGATCGCGAAATGTTGATGGAAGCCATCCAGGAAACGCTCGAGGACCCCCGCCCCACGCCTCAGCTTGCCTGAGCCCTTATTCCAAGCTCATCCTGCCCGCATCACGATGAGGTCATCGGGATGCAGGCAGCACCAGACATCATCACCGAGGTGGACGGATTCCACGAGTACCCCCTCATTGGCCACCACCGCCGTGAGAGCAGTGCCGNNCTGAAGTCGTTAAGTGAAGGCGATCCATCGCGCCGCGAAACAATTCCTCGGAGACGACGGCGCGAAATACGTTCTCTGCCTGAATCTCTTTTTTGGAAACAACGACCTTCTCAGGCCGGATCGACACCAACGCACGGACTTGCTCGGTCGGCCAGCGCTCTTCCGCCAGCCAGACATGTAGCCCACCGGTTAACGTCACTCTCAAACGAGAACCCTGTCGCTCCACGAGTTGGGCTTCAAAGAGATTAGACTCACCAATGAAGTCCGCCACAAACGGTGTCTGCGGGTGGTGGTAAATTTCAGCTGCTGTCCCCACTTGCTCAATACGACCGCGATTAAAAACCGCGATCTGATCGCTCATGGTCAGAGCTTCCTCTTGATCATGGGTGACGAAGACAAACGTCATTCCCAGGTGTTTCTGCAGACGTTTGAGCTCGAGCTGCATCTGTTGGCGCAGCTTGGCGTCCAACGCAGAGAGGGGTTCATCCAATAAAAGAACCTGGGGGCGAGGCACGATGGCGCGGGCAAGGGCAACCCGCTGACGCTGTCCACCAGAAAGCTGGTGAGGCTTGCGCTGCTCAAACCCACTCAACGCCACCAGTTGGATCACCTCCTCGACTCGTCGCGCAATCTCAACCGACGCGACCTTCTGCATCCTCAACCCAAAGGCGATATTCTCCGCCACGGTCAGATGAGGAAAAAGCGCATAGCTCTGAAAGACCTGATTTACGTTCCGTCGATAAGGCGCCAGATGCGTGACATCCTCACCCCCAATCATCACCCGCCCCTCTGTAGGCGTTTCGAAGCCGGAAAGCATGCGTAGCAAGGTCGTTTTCCCGCAGCCAGACGGGCCCAGCAACGTGACAAACTGACCAGCCGCAATTTTCAGGTCGACTCGATCCACCGCCGTGAAGGAGCCGAAGCGTTTTGTCACCTGGCAGATTTCGATCATTGCACTCATTTAGCTCGATTCCCGGTCCGCTGAAGCCACGCGTAGGCGATCACAAACAATAAGGTGAATACCACGCCGAGCGCAGCGCCGAAGGGCCAGTTCCGCGCTCGCAAAAATTGATTTTGAATCACGTTCCCAATCATCGAAACCTGCGCTCCGCCCATCAAATCGGTGATCGCGAACATTCCGATCGCTGGAACAAAAACGAGCAAGATGCCCGCTGTGATGCCGGGCCACGTCAGTGGTATGATGACTTCCGAAAACGCTTTGACCGGTCCCGCTCCGAGATCGTAGGCGGCTTCCACCAGAGCATTGTCCACCTTCTCAGCGCTACCGTAGATCGGCAGAATCATGAACGGCAGGTAGGCGTAGACCAACCCTACCACCACCGCAAACGGTGTGTAGAGCAAAGGAAGGGGCGCTGAAATGATGTTCGTGTATTNNAGGAGTAACCCATTCAGCAGACCTTCGTTTTTGAGAATCCCAATCCAAGCATAAGTGCGAATCAGAAAACTTGTCCAGAAAGGCACCATCACCAGCAGAAGCAGGCGGTTCCGAGTCTGCTCGCTTTGCCGGGCAATGAACCAGGCCACCGGGAATCCGACTACGATACAGATCACCGTGGTGAGCGCCGCATAACCGATGGATCGCCCGAGTACTTTGAGGTAAATGGGATCGAACACCCGCGCGTAGTTTTGCCAGGTGAACGAGAACACCACCCGCCCCAAGTCATCGCGCGTGCAAAAACTGTACACCAACATAATTCCCATCGGCACGACCACAAATAGCAGCAGCCAAAGGATCAGCGGCAGCAGCAGGGCCCATCCCCATAGCGCAGGAGTGCGCCCATGTCGTCCATCCGCCAGTGATCCGGGAAGTGCCTGCACGCGACTCAGCGACTTCCCGAAAACACAGCGTTCACTCCCCACCCGAGAGTGACACGCCTCAGATCAAAACCAAGTGCCCGCTCTGACGCGCTCACTTCGAACTCTTGAGATCCGTGATCAATTCGTCGATCAACGATCCCGTTTCGCCGAGATGACGGAACGTATCCAGTTTTCGGGTCACTTTGGGATAGCTGGCAGGATTGGCCAGTTGCTCCGGCGTCAGCAGCTTGCGCGCGCCACCGTTCGGATTGGTGTAGGGAAACTCCTCGGAGATCTTCACGCTGACCTCGGGTCGCAGGATGTAATCGATGAAGGCATGCGCTGCTCCCTTGTTCTTCGCATTCTTTGGAATTGCGAGTACGTCAACGAATTGATGCGCGCCCTCCTTGGGCAGAACGTAGGCGAACTTCTTGTTCTCATTCCAAAGCAAGGCGGCTTCACCACCCCAAACGAGACCGAGATCCACATCTCCATTCAACAACGCGGTCTTGGGGCTGTCAGAGTCGAAAAGTTTGATGAGCTTGAACCACTTCGCGAGCAGGGGACGCGCTTCCTTGAGGTTCTTCTCATTAATGTCGTTCAAGGGATAACCGAGCACATACAGGGCCGCCGTCACCAGCTCACGACCATCGTCCACCACCACGATCTTACCTTTGTTTTTGTCGGAAAAAAGGTCAGCGATACCCGTAATGGGCTGTTTCACCTTCTCGGTGTTGACCACGATACCAACGGTGCTCGCCATGTAAGGAATGGTGTAGAGCTGCTCCGGATCGTGGGGCATCTTGGTAAATTCCGGCAGGAGATTCTTGAACCCTGGAAGCTTCTTATAATCCAAAGGCTGAAGGAGCTTATTTTTAATCAGCGCCTCCGCGATGTAGTCCGGTGGCTGGATAAGGTCGTAGGCCGTTCCGCCGGCGAGCATCTTGGCGAGCATCTCCTCGCCGCTCGCGAACGTTTCATAGTTCACCTTGATCCCGGTCTCCTTGGTGAAGTCATCCAACACGCCCTGCGGAATGTATTCAGACCATGCGAACAAATTTATTTCTTTGTCAGCGGCTCGAGCCGCGACGGAGATAACCAACGCCATCCAAGCGCCGATCAACAANNCCTATGTGGGTGAAAGGGGCAAGAGAGCCGAAAGCGGGTCATCGACACGTCAACGCTGGCTGAGTTTCCGCAAGTGCTCGGTAAAAAGAACAAAGGCTATGGTTGAGAGGATGAACACCGTGGAAAGGGCGTTCAGCATAGGATTCAGTCCGACTTTGGCCATCCCGAACACGACCACGGGTAGCGTCGGCGCGACCGCGCTCGTGGTAAACACGGTGATGATCAGTTCATCCATCGAGAGCGTGAACGCCATCAGACCACCTGAGATGATCGCGGGTCTCAGGCACGGGACAATCACCAGCCAGAATGCTTTGAGCGGGGTTGCTCCCAAATCGAGCGCCGCTTCTTCAAGCGCCGGATCAAGCCCCTGCAAACGCGCCTGCACCGCAACGAGCACGAAGGGAAACGAGAACGTCGTGTGCGCAATGATCACCGTGGTGAACCCGAGCTGCAGTGATACCGTGGTGAAAAAAATCATAAAGCTCACGCCCATGACGATTTCCGGCATGATCATCGGCATCGCTACCAGCGTCTGCAGCGCGCGTGAAAAACGATAGCGATAACGATGCAACAGCCAGGCTCCGACAGTTCCAAGCACCACCGACGAGACCGTCGTCACTGCGGCGATGATCAAACTGTTTTTCAACGCCGCCATCAGGCGGGTGTGTCCCCAGACGTCCTGGTACCAACGGAACGTAAATCCTTCCCAGAGGATGTTGAGCCGGGATGAATTAAATGAATAAACAACCAGGAGGGCGATCGGGAGGTAGAGAAAAATAAAAACCAACGCCGTCCACCCGCCGAAAGCAGTATTGAGGAGCTTCAATCCCGAGGGAAATCGAGGACGGTTCGACGATGCCATGGAGAACCCACAAGGAACGGCAGCGTTCCGCAGACCTGTCAACGCCGCGAAACGCACACTAGCCGGTAGCTTTGTTCAGATGGGCAAGTCTCGCCTTCACCGTACGTCGATCCTGGTCGAGCCTTCGCGCGGTCGCCTCAATCGTTCCCAGCCGTCCGTGGACGTGAGCCGTGTAGTGACCTAACACTTCTTCAGCGGTCAGAACAGCCGGCTCCAGCAAACGATTCCAGTCTGCCAAAGGAGAGACCTCCAATGGGGCCGACGGCTGATATTCTCCACGAAGAATCAGGCTGCGCACGCACTGCTCGAGTTCGCGGAAATTTCCTGGCCAGGGATAGGCCGAGCCCAAAACCCGATCGACCCACGCGAGCGCTTTCTTCGTGAACGATGGGACATCCTCTGCCTCCAAAAAACGGGCGGCCACGTGAGAGATCATCGTGAGGAGATCCGCCGGCTGCGCATCCAGCTGTTCGCGGAGAGACGGTGTCGTGAGTTGGTCCGAACAGAGTCGGTAGAAGAAATCTTCCCGAAAACGACCCGCTCGGATCTCTTCCGGCAAATCGCGATTTGTCGCAGCCACGACCTTGCCCTCAAAACGGCGCGTTTCCGTGCTGCCCAGCGGTTGGAAGGTACGCGCCTGCAGAACTCGCAGCAGCTTAACCTGAATCGACGCATCCACATCACCAATTTCATCAAGGAAAACCGCTCCCGTGGGAGGACAGACTTCCATCCATCCGGCACGATCTGACAGCGCGCCGGTGAACGCACCCCGACGATGGCCAAAGAGCTCGGACTCAATGAGCGTAGGAGAGAGCGCCGCCAGGTTGAGCGGGAAAAAGCCAAGCGAGAAGTCACTGGCGAACTTTCCCGTCTTGGGATCAAAGGGAAGATACCGCGACCACGCCAGCGCTCTTGCCACCAGTTCCTTTCCTGTTCCGGAAGGCCCGCGAATCAGTGTAGAAAAATCTCCCATCCGGGCGTAGAGCGATTGTCGATACCGACGAAGATCATGGGTAAAAATGGATTGCCAGATCCGCGCACGTAACGTCGCCATCGGCAGCGAACCACCCACCAGCGAGTGAAAGATGGCGTGAAAGGCCCGACGCATTTGAAATGCACAGGCGAACAAATGGGCGGGTTCCCACCCGCGAGGCAGGTCGTATCCGGAAAGGGCAAAACAGCGAGCAACGTCAGCTTTAAATGCCGGGAAAAAATTAACGCGGCCCTCACTCCCCTTCCCTTCCAACGATTGCGCGATCACCTCATCAAACCGCGGTGCATAGGTTTGATAGAGCCAGTACCCAACCACCTCCTCATAACGAGCACGTTCGCTCTCCGTGGAGGTTGACGTCGCCTGCCAACGCTCACGCACCGAGATGATCACGTCCTCACACCGTTTGGTGATCGCGGCGACATTGGGGTTTCGCAACGCCGTCGGTGGGCGTGTGTTCCACTCCGCCCCCTCAGAGACAAACTCGTCGCCGAGCGCCTTACATTCCGCCGCAATTCGCTCCGGCAAAAACGGATTGGCCGCATTCACCTCACAGACGGCNNTCCACGAACACGAGGTCTCTTTCCAAATAAAAACGAGAAAGGGCTCCTGACGTTTTATGTCTATTGATCGACATAAAATGATAGAACAGGGGTTAGAAGAAATTCGCCACTAAAATCTTATCTAACTAATTATAAATGACTTATATTAAACAGGCATTCATTGGCATCCCCTGAGCAATAGAGCCGGTGTCATGAAAATAAAACGTCTTCTCATGAGCGTGATGTTCAGAGCGCTCGGACTTCTCACTCCCGCTTTTGGCGCTGGAACGCTCACGCCCGTGGGCCAAACCACGCAGCCGATCCGGATTCGCGATCACCAGGTGAATATCACCCTGAACAATGGTTTCGCTCAGACCGAAGTCATTCAGACTTTCTTCAACCCCACTGCGCAGGATCTCGAGGGAATCTACGCCTTCCCACTTCCAAAGAGCTCGAGCCTGTCCGAAGTGACGTTGATCACGGGCGAAAAGACACTGGAAGGTGAAGTGCTCCCCAAAAAGCAGGCCGAAACCGTTTACGAAGAAGAGAAGAAAGCCGGTAACGACGCGGGGCTCGCTTCTAAAAAGGACATCCAACGCTACGAGTTCCGCGTGAGCCCGATTCGAGCAAATTCAGAAGTTAAACTCCGCTTTGTGTACTACCAGCCGATCGAGATCGATACCGGAGTCGGCCGCTATGTCTATCCGATGGAAGACGGAGGCACCGATGACGCCGCCCGCAATTTCTGGACCACACACACGGACGTTGATGGGATGTTCTCCGTCAAGGTGACACTGAAGTCAGCGGTGCCCGTAGCCGATGTCCGTGCGCCCGGTTTCGACTCAGCAGTTTCACAGAAAATCGATGAAAGCCACTACACCCTGACTCTCGACCGCTCTGGCGCCAAGTTGGACCGCGATTTCGTATTCTACTACCGGCTGGCTGAAAACCTACCAGGGCGGGTCGAAGTGATTCCTTACCGCGCAGATCCTTCCAAACCCGGGACGTTCATGATGGTGGTGACTCCGGGTCTTGACCTTAAGCCAATCATGCAAGGCGCCAATTATGTCTATGTTTTGGATACATCCGGCTCAATGCAGGGGAAGATCCACACCCTCGCCAATGGAGTCAGCCGCGCTCTGGGCGCCATGCGCCCCGAAGACCGCTTCCGCATCGTGACTTTCAACAACCAGGCGAATGAGCTTATCCCCTGGACGTCTGCGACGCCTGAAAATGTGCAGAACGCTATCAACGCCGTGAAAGGCATCAAAGTGACCGGCTCGACCAATCTGTACGACGGTATCACCAAAGGCCTGGAAAAACTCGATGCGGATCGCGCGACCAGCCTGGTGCTTGTGACCGACGGCGTGACGAATGAAGGCATTGTTGATCCGGCTCGATTCCACGCACTACTCAAGCAAGTCGATCTGCGATTTTTCAGCTTCCTGATGGGTAACAGTGCCAACTGGCCGCTCATGCGCACCCTCGCGGACGCCACCGGTGGCTTCTACGCAGGCGTGAGTAACGAAGACGACATCCTTGGGCAGATCATGCTCGCGAAGTCCAAGATCACCTACGAATCGCTTCACAGCGCCTCGTTCACTTTCGCCGGTACCCGCGTGTTTGATACCACTGGAGATCTCCCGCAGAAAATCTACCAAGGTCAGCAACTTGTCATCTTCGGTCGTTATGAGTCGGAAGGTGAAGCGACCCTCACGCTCAAAGCCAAACTCACGGGTGAGGACAAAACGTATCGNNCTATCAATTGGTGACCGATCACACCTCGATGGTCCTGCTGGATGACAGCGTTTTTGCCAACCGCGGGATCGCGCGGAATAACCAGCCGCGCGTGGCAATGGAACGACAGGCTCAGCAGGTCCGAGCCCAGAATCCCGCCCAGGTCTCCCGCGTCGACCAGAATCAGCCTATGTTCAAAGGAAACGCGCCTCATGTCAGCCAGCGCGCTCCGAGTGGCAACGGTGGAGGCGCGATCGAACCCAATGTCGCGAACGCACTGTTGTTGCTGCTTCTCGTCGGCGCGGCTNNCCTGCCGCCGACGTGCTCGAACTTCATCGCGAGCACGTCGCGTCCGGAGAGTGGTGGAGACTGATGACCGGCCACTTCGTCCATTTCGGCCAGAATCACTTTCTCTGGGATTTGGCTGTATTCCTAGTGCTCGGCGGTTTGCTGGAGTCGGGAACTCAGAAACAAACAAATTTTCCTCGGATTACCCTCATCGCCGTCTTGATCGTCTCGGGATTGGCGATCTCCATCGCCGTCCTCTTCTTTCAACCTCATGTGATCCGCTATCGAGGTCTTTCTGNNTGGTATCGACTCAGCCCTGTTCGGAGCAGTCGCCTGCTCACTTGCGCTTCGTGCCCGCACGATGAAGAAACCGGGATTGGGATGGATATGCCTCGTTAGTCTCGTTGGATTCCTGGCAAAATCTGTTTACGAGCTTTCCACTCACGATGCGCTTTTCGTCTCTTCATCCCAGGAGGTTTTTGAACCCGTCCCCTTAGCTCACCTTGTGGGTCTCGTAGCCGGTGCGGCGACTGGTTACGCCACGCGCAATCGCGCACGACTAATGGGGGTCAAACACCTCGATCTCAAGCGCCCAGGATACCCGCTTCAAGCCTCTATAAAACTACCGCTGCAGGGCGAAGGCGGTGTTCACATGGCATCGTCGACAAACCAGCGAACGTTGCCACCTCGCTCCGCACCAAATCGCGACAACAAAAATCCATGCGGGAGTAAAACCGCATGGATTTAAAATGAAGAAATCTGCAACGACGTCAGCAGGCGGCGACCACGAGCGATGCATTGGTCCCACCGAATCCAAAGCTGTTGGCCAACGCGGCCCGGACCGGCTTACGCACCGCCGTGTTGGCAGCGATGTTCAAGCCCAGCGATGCGATTGCCGGATCGATTTCCTGCAGGTTGATCGTCGGCGGGATCACACCGTCGCGGATCGCAAGAACCGCGGCAAACGCGCCCATGGCCCCCGCGCCGCCGAGAAGGTGTCCCACCATCGACTTCGTCGCGCTGACGTGAAGCGACTGCTTGTTTTCTGCGAACACGGCCGCGATCGCCGCCGCCTCTTCGCCGTCGCCGCCGGGAGTGGAGGTGGCGTGCGCCGAGACAAAATCGATCTGGTTCGGCGAGAGCCCGGCTGTTTCCAGCGCGCGCCGCATGGACCGCTGAGAGCCTTCTGCGTTTTCGGCCAGCGATGACAGGTGGTAGGCGTCCGAGCTCGCACCATAGCCTCGCACTTCTGCATAGATACGTGCGCCACGCCGGACGGCATGTTCATGGTCTTCCAAAACAAAGACCACTGCGCCCTCAGCGAGAACGAAACCGTCGCGATTGACATCGTAGGGACGTGACGCCGTTTCAGGCGCATCGTTGCGAGTGGAAAGCGCCCGCATCTGCGCGAACGCGCCAATCGAAAGGGGCGAAACCGTGGACTCCGCGCCGCCAGCGATCATCACGTCGACGTCTCCCCGCGCAATCGCCGCCGCGGCTTCACCGATGGCGTGCCCGCTCGTTGCACACGCTGAAGCAATCGCCATGTTCGGCCCGCGGAAATTCAACATCAGACTGACCTGTCCCGCCAAAAGATTGGGAGCGATTTGGATGATGAGGAACGGCGAGATCTTCCGGAATCCACCGGCCTTGTAGATGTCGTGCATCGCCTCAATTTCCGGAAGGCCACCAATACCCACACCCAAGTTCACTCCCATGCGATCACTGGAAAGCGTCTCGCGATGAGCATCCAATCCCGAGTCCGCGTACGCTTCCGCGGATGCGGTCGCACCAAGGAAAGTGAAGCGCCCGAACTTCTTAATGTCCTTCGGAGTAAACGCTGCCGTGAGGGCTTCGTTTTGTTTTCCGCGAGGATACAGGGGCGTCGGAAATGGACGCGTCGGATCAAACCCCTNNATCGGGCCTACTCCTGACTTACCGGACACCAGGCCGTCCCAGGTTTCTGTTGCTGTCAGTCCCAAGGGAGTGACCGCGCCGATCCCGGTGATCACCACGCGCCGGCGGGTGGGAAGAGGAGGTGGAGGAGGAAACGCAACTGAACTCATAGGGTTGTGCAAAATTCTTGGCGGAGGACGCGACGCGATGAAGCCAAAAGGGCAGCGCTGCGCTCAGGGTCATCCACCGCACGAGCAAAAATCAAGGCGCCTACCAATGCGCTCATCAGATGGGTCACGCGCTCCATGTTTTCCCGAGGATTCTCACTCAAGCGAAGCGCCGCTGCCAGTCGATCGAGGTGAGCGGTGAAGCCCTGTGAGTACCGTGTCAGCACCGCCCCAGAATGCCGGCAAATGTCCGCACCGACTGCGACCACGAGACAGCCGCTGTCGCGATGATCTCGGTGATGATGGGAAAGGTAGCTATCGATCAACATCCGCGCTCGGCGCGGCGCGGTCGGTTGCGCCGCAATCCTGCCTAGATTTTCCACTGCCGCAGCAAACGCCGCGTCGCATGCCTCCACGACCAATTCCGATTTATCACGAAAGTGGGAGTAAAACCCCCCGTGCGTGAGCCCTGCACGACGCATCACTTCATCCACTCCCGTCTCAGCCACCCCTCGTTCGCGAAAGGCACGGCTAGCCGCATCAACGATCCGACGTCGCGTGGTGGCCTTGTGATCTGACGGATAACGCATGAAAGAAGATTAAATGACGTTCGTCATACTATGGCAAGTCAACACGCCCAAACCTGAGTTAATGACATTAACATTCAATAGCAGGCGTGGCATGGCTTTGACTTCGCAACAAGGGGCGATTCGTTATCGCAGCACGCATGGATTCTCCTTTCGCATCACTTCACGCCTACTGGCGCATGGAGTACATCGCGGCGCCACGGGTTCCGACACTCAAACGTCCGTTCACGGAACTCCCGTCGCTCAACGATGATCGGACCGCCCTGATCGTGCACCGCTCCGCCTTGTCGTACCTAATGCTCAATCGGTACCCCTACAACCCGGGGCACCTGTTGGTCATCCCTCTACGCGAAGTCTCCGATATTGAGGAACTTTCACCCGAGGAAGGCGCCGATCTGTTTGCCACGCTCACCTTCGGAAAGAAGCTTTTACGGGAGGTGATGAACCCCGATGGATTCAACGTAGGCTTCAATCTGGGCCGGCCAGCGGGCGGCAGCATCGACCACCTTCACGGGCACATTGTCCCTCGGTGGTCGGGAGATAATAACTTTATGCCCGTCATCGGACAGACTCGCGTCCTTCCGGAAGCACTTGACGCCACCTGGCTAAAACTCGCCACCGCGGCCAAGAGCGTTCCTGGCTCGGGGGAGCCGCCTTCTCGTTAGCAAGCAAGCCCCCTCCCCGGGACCTTGAATTTTTATCTGTAGGAACCGCTCTTCATCACGCCCCCTTTATCTGCATGGCTTCTCAAACACTGCGTTTTCCCTCTCCGCGACACCTCAATCAACTCTACGCCGGACGCGAAGAAAACCTAGCGCTGGTAGAGCGACTTCTCGACGTCAAGGTGGTCGCACGGGAAGACTGGTTAAAAATAGAAGGCACGGAGGCAGCCATCGCCCGCGTGGAGATGCTCTTCGGATTTCTCAATGATGTGCGCGCTCAAGGCGTGGCCATTCGGACGACCGATTTCACTCGTATCGTGGAAACGTTGGCCCGCGGTGAGGTGGACGCGCTCAAGCAACTCTTCGGTGAACCCCTGGTGATCTCGACGCAGAGGAAGAGCATCGTACCCAAAACTCTGGGACAAAAGCTCTACCTGCAGTCTCTCCTGCGCAATCCCATCGTCTTCGGCATCGGTCCGGCGGGCACTGGGAAAACTTACCTGGCGGTGGCTCACGCGATCAGCCTGCTCCTCAAAAACCAGGTTCAGCGCATCATTCTCACTCGCCCAGCCGTTGAAGCAGGCGAACAGCTAGGATTTCTTCCCGGCGATCTGCGTGAGAAGATNNCGCGATGCACGACATGCTGGACGCCAAGGATGTCGAAGCGCTGACCGAAAAAGGGGTGATCGAAATCGCTCCCCTCGCCTACATGCGCGGCCGTACGCTGTCTCGCGCCTTCATTATCCTGGACGAGGCACAGAACACCACGCCGGAACAAATGATGATGTTCCTCACCCGTCTCGGTGAAGATTCGCGGATGGTCG
>DKKJ01000163.1:3851-12100 GCA_002455175.1 Opitutaceae bacterium UBA6669 | reverse complement strand
GGTATCACCTTGGAGTATCGCCTCCGCCCTTACTCCCGGACAATCGAGTCAGTTTTCCAACTTGTCTGTGCGTGGAAGAGCCGGGTTTGGCAATGACACCCTCATCGCCGGCTTCGTGATTGAGTCGACGGCCAAACAGGTGCTCGTTCGTGGAGTCGGCCCTCAACTTACCGAGTTCGATGTAGCCGGTGTCCTCGCCGATCCGAAGATCTCAGTTTATGATAGCGCGGGTCGTTTGGTTGCAGAGAACGACAACTGGTCTTCTGGCAGCGCAAACGAAACCGCGCAGATTGTCGCCACCGCGGCAAAGGCTGGCGCATTTCCTCTGAATGCGGGTTCGAAAGATGCCGCGCTCTTGCGCACCCTCCCGCCCGGAGCTTACACGGTCCACGTTTCAGGTGTTGGCGGCACATCCGGCGTCGCCATGGCCGAAGTTTACAAAGCCCAGTAACCCAGTCCTCTTTTCTACCAAGTCGCACCCAGGAAGCACGTCACTCCTTACTGCCGCTTCACTCCAGCCGCCTCCTCAGAGGCGGCTTTTTTATCTCGTAATATCCCCGCGTCTCTTTGTGGTCGAAACACACTGAAAATTTCACGTAGGCAGGACCGGTTCTCGTCATCCTGCTAATCGATCTCCGCTCCACGTGTCAGATTCGCATCGCTAGATCTCCATGAACTACCGAAAAATCGAATCGAACGACGTCCCTGATCTCATCGCGCTGCGTGGAAAAACCCGAGAAAATGCCATTTCAGCCGAGCAACTGGCAGCACTAGGGATCACGCCCGCTCGCGTGATCGACTACTTGCGGACTACCCACCAAGGCTGGTTATGTGCGGTCGAGGGGACTATCGTCGGATTTGCGATCGGCGACGGAAGCACGGGAGAACTTTGGGTAATTGCGGTCCTACCCGATTTCGAGGGCCGCGGGATCGGCTCCCGATTGTTATCCCTCGTAGAAAACTGACTGTGGTCTCAAGGCCCACCTTCTCTTTGGTTGTGGACGGACGTCGACGAATCGCGCCGTGCCTTTTCGTTCTATCGGCGACACGGCTGGGAGAAGGATCGAATCGAGGGCGATGCTCTCTTCCTGAGAAAGCAACGACACGTCACGCGCTAGAACGCGCTCATCACGTCTGCGAGTGCAGGCCGATCAGGTTACCTTCCGTATCGTACACCAACGCCACAAACCCGTACGGACCAATCGAAAATTTTTCCTTGAAAACACTCCCGCCGTTTTTCACCGCGCGAGACGCCTCCACCGCACAGTCTGCGCAGGAGAAGTAGATCAACGTCCCGCCCACTTTCGGCTCCATACCCTTGTAGTGAATCAGTGCACCCGCCGATCCGGGCGCATCGTCATTCATAGGGAAGGCAAACATCGGCACACCCGGCATAGGTAGCTCCTCCAGCTTGTACTCAAACACGGCTTCGTAGAACGCTCGGGCTCTGGTCATATCCTTGACGTAGATTTCAAACCAGCCGACGGGATTACGTTTTAGGCTCATAAGAAATAAAAAAGAGGGGGGAAGAACGGGTCCTCATAACACCAATGAAAATCAACTCGGGTGACAAGCATAGTCCGGTAAATCGCTATTCGGCGAAGATAGGGAAGCTCACGATCTCTCGTGTCTGGGTTTGTCCTCGCCTTCATGCCCGCACTAAAAGGTTGTTACCTCATGATTCATTTCTCCCGTTTCTTCGCCTTCGTTCTGAGCGCGGCGGCATCTCTTACGTTCGCCGCTAACTTCGGACCAGCCGGCTTCATCTATGAAGAAAATCAGGTCCCTCCCTATACCACCTCTGATCCCCTGCGCTGCCAGGATGGCTCCCTCGTCAAGGATGTGCAGACCTGGGAAAACAAGCGACGCCCTGAGCTTTTGGAGATTTTTTCCCGCGAGGTTTACGGCCGTACACCCGGCGGCCGGCTCGCGGGAATGCATTGGGAGGAAACCTCTGTTGATCGGGCCGCGCTCGGTGGCCAAGCCGTCCGTCGCGAAATCACCCTCTGGTTCACTGAAAACAAAAACGGACCCAAGGCCCGGCTCCTCATTTATCAACCTCCGGGTAACGCTGGGAAACACGCCCCTTGGCCTGTCTTCCTAGGTCTCAACTTTTTTGGCAATCAATCGGTCGCCAACGATCCCGCAATCACGCTTTCTCCCGCGTGGATGCGTCCCTCAGCCGAGTTTCACGTGGTTGAGAACCGCGCCACGGAGAAGACCCGTGGAGTTCACGCCGGAAGATGGAGCATCGAGACCGTCGTCGCTCGTGGATACGCCACGGCCACTCTCTATTGTGGCGATCTAAGTGAGGATCGTAGTGAGGGATTGGTCCGAGACGTCGGAGCCCTTTTCAAAACGAAAGCGGTCAATGAACGTGCACCGGATGAGTGGGGCGCCATCGGCATTTGGGCTTGGGGTCTCAGCCGAATCATGGACTACTTTGAAAACGACCCTGAACTCGACGCGAGCCGAGTCGCGGTGCACGGGCATTCCCGCTTGGGCAAAGCCGCGCTTTGGGCCGGCGCGCAGGACCCTCGTTTTGCCCTGGTGATCTCCAATAACTCAGGCTGTGGAGGCGCTGCCTTGAGCAAACGAATTTTTGGCGAAACTGTCCAGCGGATCAACGGTTCTTTTCCCTTCTGGTTTGCCGTGAACTTCCGGAATTACAACGGGCGTGAGGACAAACTCCCCATCGACCAGCACGAGCTTATTGGCTTGATTGCTCCACGTCCCGTTTACGTCGCCAGCGCCCAGGAGGATCGTTGGGCGGATCCAAAGGGCGAATACCTGGGAGCAAAACTTTCCGAACCCGTGTACGCGCTGTATGGAAAAACCGGACTAGGCGTGAAGGAAATGCCAGCCCTGCATTACCCTGTGCATGGCGATGGCCTCGCTTACCACCTTCGGGCAGGTAAACACGACATCAACACCTACGACTGGACACGCTATCTAGACTACGCAGATCGCGTATTAAAGAAACCATAACGTAACACACCGCTCGCATGGATGCCCGCTTCGCCGTTCCAGTCACTGCCATGTTCACCCCACGTTAAGCGCATCCAGCGTGGGTCTGCATCGAGAAATCCCCTGACACTCGGCTCGTTCTAAAATCATGCGGGCGAGGCGAGAAATCTCTGCTGCTCTCGTGTTAGAGGAGGTCTGTCCCGTGTCGCTTCCCAGCGCCTCAAACAGCGTGAGGCTTGAAACCAGTTTCCGCGCATCCACCTCACTACCCATCAGGGCTAGCAAAGGCGTGCCCTTTTCCAGCGAGTGCTCCACAGCAAGAGTAACCAACCGTAAGTGCTCGGACAACTCAGGATCCGCCAGATAGGCACGTGCCTCCTGGATACCCTCCAGCCCATAACGAACCGCCATCGCGGATGAACCCAATCCCCGAAGTTGGGGGAAGATATACCACATCCAATGGCTTCGTTTCGCTCCCGCCTGTAGTTCGGCTAAGGCAGTAGCATGCCCACTCACCGGGTCAGCCTGGGCTTGTTTAAATCGTTCGAGAGACATGAGGGGCGTAACGATAGCGTCTTCTCAAGCCGGTCGCTTCGTGCGTCGCGCCGCCTCCCCGAGCTGAATCTGGTGCGCTTTCAAAATACCTGGGAGCAATCCTGGGAAACGTCCTTCGATTTCCAGGCACCTCGATAAATTTCTCATTTCTACACCTTGGCGCTCACTACGGATCAAGCCTGCTTCGCGAAGAGTCTTAAAATGCTGAGAGAGAGTTGATTTAGGAATTTCTTTGTCGGTAACTACTAAAAAATCCGAGCATGTCTGCGGGCACGAGGACGCGGCGATTTGTGCGTAGATCGCTACCCGCACGGGATCTGAAAGTGCGTGGAGAATCCCTTCCACCGTAACGTCTTCAATCGAGGGATGCAGGAGCGGTTTCATAATTTACGCTACCTCAGTTGACTAAAAGTTCAATAGTTCGTTATTTCTGAACTACGGGAGTTATGCACTAATTCCTCCACAACAACCAACATAGTCACTCCGTCTCATCATGAGCAAACTTACAGGTAAGGTCGCCGTCGTCACCGGCGCGTCTAAAGGAATCGGCGCCGCAATCGCCAAGTCGCTCGCTGCCGCAGGCGCCGCCGTCGTCGTCAACTACGCGTCCAGTCGATCTGGCGCTGATGCCGTGGTCACCGCCATCACTCAAAGTGGTGGGAAGGCCGTCGCGGCGGGAGGGGATGTTTCCAAGGCCAGCGACGCTAAACGAATTATTGATACTGCGGTCACGACCTACGGTCGTCTCGACATCGTGGTCAACAACTCAGGGGTGTACGAATTCGCGCCTCTTGAAGCGATCACGGAAGAGCAGTTCCACCGTATGTTTAACATCAATGTCCTAGGGGCCCTGCTGGTCACCCAGGCAGCGTCCCCTAATTTAAGTGAAGGGAGCAGCATCATCAATGTGGGATCGGTGGTAAGTCGCGTGACTCCTCCGGCGAGCGCCGTCTATACCGGCACCAAAGGCGCACTCGACGCGATCACAGGCGTCCTGGCGCGAGAACTTNNCGCCTCGTAAGATCCGGGTGAACTCAATCAATCCAGGCATCGTAGAAACCGAAGGCTCCGTAGGCGCCGGCATCATCGGCTCTGAGATGGAAAAAGCCGTCCTTAGTCAGACACCGCTGGGTCGAACGGGTCGCCCAGACGACATTGCCGACGTCGCCGTCTTCCTGGCATCCAACGATTCCCGTTGGCTCACCGGTGAACAGCTGTTGGTGG
Source organism: Opitutaceae bacterium UBA6669 (assembly GCA_002455175.1). Taxonomy (GTDB): domain Bacteria; phylum Verrucomicrobiota; class Verrucomicrobiia; order Opitutales; family Opitutaceae; genus UBA6669. The sequence goes on along the minus strand of DKKJ01000163.1, from coordinate 7,354 downwards.
GCGGTGGCCTGAGATAACGATCACCTCCGCACAATTCGTCCTCGGTCGACGCACCGGCATAGCTCTCCCACCGAGGCGTTCAGCACGCTCACCCGCCAGCGGCCTTCGTCATGTCGGGCCGCTGGTAGCAAGCAGCCTTCCGCATTTTAGCGACTGCGCAGCCCCTAATCACGGGTTCGACGCGTGCGATAAACAGCATCGACAGGCTGTTTGAGGAGCCAACTGAGAAACCGCTGGAATCGCTCATCAGCCTGGACTTTCTCTACCGTGTCATAGCGATCGTGAAGCTCGGTGTGAGACCAGGTGTTATGGATGAAATTTTCACACGATTCGCAGGTGGGAAGGATAACTTTGCCTCCTTTTGATCGCGGGACGACGTGGTGTTCACGTGTCGTGGTCACTCGTCCGCAGAAAGCGCACTGAGTTCGTCGAACGGGCATACTCCCCCTTCGTCGGTTTCTCTGGGGGCTGCAAGGGAGAATTCCACATCGGTACCTGCTCCTTCATCTTGCTCACGAACTTCAAAAACTCAGCGCGTCGATGAATCAGGCAGATACCACGTTAGGCACGCTTCCCCTTCCCAGCACATCTCTCGCCATTCCTCACCCGCACAGTAGCCGCGACTGGGCTGGGCGTAGTCGGGGCAAATAAATTTCCATCGCTCCGGCAGCCCTACGCGATCCAGGTTTCTCCCATGCCTCACGTACCCGGATTACGCAGTTGCTACGCCAAAGTTGGTCGCCTGGTCTACTTCGGACGAATGCTCGACAAAATTCGTCTGCACGCCGCTGGCACCTTGCCCGCAGATTATCAAGGAAACTTGGGCGACTCGAAGTTCTTGGTCTTCGACGGACGCTGCTGCCGATTTCTAGGCATAGCCTATGCAGATCTAAGAACGCGGACTCTTCAGGGCGGTAGCGATGAGGAAATCCTCGCTTGGGCGCACGCCAACGGAACTCCCCGCTCCGATGAAGAGTGTCATATGTGGAACCGATTCCTGGTTAAACTTGGTTGGCGCGATGAGCGCTCTGAGGTATTGCCTCAGCGCATACGGGATAGTGGGCTCGTAGGAGAACCCATTGAAACGGTTGTCGACCACATCGAATTTGACGAGGGCCGAGATCCCGTCGCCGAACGATCCTGGGACAAGGTTTAACCTCGACTAGCGACGAGATCAGCTTTGGCGTTTACTCACGTTTTTGACCGTGAGTAATAGCGCTCACGGGTAGCCGCCGCCTGTTTGGCACCACGTGAGCGACTGGCAGACACTTTCTTTTCTCCGGATCCGACGGCGAGATCAGTTCGAGCTCTGCGTCGCGTGGATTCACTCGTCTTCCCTTTCTTGGGAGGAGCGAGCTTAACTCCGGCCCGGCGAGCTTCTGATAGCCCAACGGCGATCGCTTGCTTACGAGATTTATNNCTGCGTCGCGGGTTTCATTTGCCCGTGCTTACGCGCTGACGTTTGAGCTCCGCCACGGGTTGGTTTTTTCTTCGCCATAATTTTTGGTGTCAGCTGCAAGGAGGGATTTTGCCCGAATACGGCGCGCATCACCTGTCTGCTCACGCCTCTTCGTTCTCAACATTACCTTGAGTACGCTGAGTTAGCTATCCGGCAATTCCCGCGACCACCTGTCAGCCTTCCCTCCACAAAACGGAGGAATTTTTAGGTGGGAAGACTAGGACCTCGATTGGAGCGAACCTCTACTTACTTCACCCTCAATCGCCGCCAGCGGGAAGCGGTCGCTGGATCTTTCCGGAGATGATTTCTCGACTCCCTCGAGCGAGCATATGGATGACACCCTCTTCCTTTGGATCCCATCCGAAGGCTTGACCCTGCGCAACGACCGGAATGGTCGCCTCCCAAGTCAGGCTGGGANNAGTTGTCATGCCCCGTGACGTAAAGGTTTCCACCGGGCCCAAACGCTCCTCCAGAGACGCTGTAGCCACGGCCTCCGATATGCGCGATGAGGTCACTAGGAAATGCCCAACCTCGCAACACGGTCCAGTTATCGTCGTACTCCACCAACCGGGTCCACTCGGGGCCTTTTCCAGGTTCACCGCCTTTTTTCCCATAGTGGACAAAACAAGCAATCCATCGACCCTCGCGTCGGTCGATCCAGGTCAGCGATCCGTCGGCCCGGCCAAAACTGTAAGACGCGACATGAGTAAGATCGTTGGTATCCCAAACTTCTACGGAACTGAGCATAGGCACCCCTGGGTAGTTGGAATGCGCGCAATGGAGCCGGCCCTGCCAAATCACTCCGGCATTGAGATGCGTCAGCGGTTTGCCCTCCGGACATTCCCACGCGGCGACCCGTTTTCCTGAAAGTTTGCTGTATTTGCCAATCGAGTAGTTGGCGATTGCATACAAATAGTCGCGGTCAGCTGCTACTCCTTGGCGGGCCTCAGCTGCAGGCATTCGTCCGGTTTCGACGTAACTCCATCCAGGAGTCGGTGTAGTGTCAGCCGCAGCGCAAAAACCAAGTCCGCACGTGAACCAAGAAATGAGCAAAAGGCAGGCTTTCATAAGGCCGAGAGGGAGGGCGTGGAAAAAACTCGATGGACACACAGAGTGAGATTTTCAGCTGCTTGCCGCAGAGCTTGGGGCAACGGGGTTCCTATGGGTGTGATCGCATGANNCCCGTCGCGCATTAGCCGTAACCTGTCCCGCAAAGACATGCACCCGTTTGCCCAGAGCGAGAGCACGAGCAGCCACCGCTCCAGGCCCTTTCCCCTCCAAGGATGAATCATCGAATCGCCCTTCACCCGTGATGACGATGTCAGCGCGTTCCAGTTTCGCCTCGAGATCGAGCCAATCCGAGACAAGCTCAAAGCCAGGCAGAAGCTGAGCGCCCAAACCGGCCATCAAACCAAAGGCGATTCCGCCAGCAGCGCCGGCACCCGGCGTATCCATAATACTCGGCAAGGAGCCGCTCGCGTCACACAAAAGCCGGGCGAGTCGCTCACTTTCCGCCTCCAATCGAGGCCAGTCCGTCTCCCGCAGGCCTTTTTGCGGCCCATAAACCGCCGCGGCCCCCCTAGTCCCGAGCAGGGGGTTGGTGACATCACAGGCGATATAGGTGGGAGGAAACGCCGCTAAACTAGGAGCCGTGATCCGATGAATAGTGTCCCAGCGAGATGGGATCGGCGGCAACACCCGGAGCTCGCCCTCGGTCATNNCGGTCAAACATTCGAAACCAAGGGCGCTGAGAGCCCCCAGGCCCAAGTCATGCGTCGCGCTACCGCCTACCCCAAGCACAATCGCGACCGCGCCGGCCTCAACCGCTGCGCGCATCAATTCACCTGTACCGCGCGTCGTCGTTTGCCAAGGGTCACGAGACGCAGCCGGGAGCAAGGCGAGCCCACTGGCTTGAGCCATTTCAATAATCGCGACATGAGCATTGTCGGGCAGTAAGGAAGGAAGTTGCAGTCGCTTTTTCGCTGCTACAGGAATGGCGGACACCGGCACCCAACCAAAACCCGCATACGCGGGTTCCCCCCGG
>DKKJ01000163.1:0-3846 GCA_002455175.1 Opitutaceae bacterium UBA6669 | reverse complement strand
CACATACGCGCATGCGTCGGACGTTTCCGCCTGCGCTCTCGGTCAGGATCTGGGCAAAGCCTTCTCCCCCGTCAGCCAGCGGCGCATGTTCGACTTCCCAGTCCGGATGTAGGGTCGTCAGCGACGCAGCTGCCGCCTGCCCTGCGGCCTGCGCGGTCAAGGCATCCTTAAACTTATCAAAGGCAAAAAGTACGCGCGTCATNNAGGATGATGAAATTGACCAGGATGGTCAGGAACGAACCGTAGGCGAATACCGGAATGCCGGCGGCCTTGATCTCGGCCAGCGCGGCCCTCACCTCCGGTTTTTTAAGAAACGCCTCGGTTAGCCGATCTCCCAAGATACGACCAGCAACAATGTCGGTGGGATAATGTACCCCGCCGATGATGCGCGACCACGCCACGACTTCGGCCCGTTCGCGCAACGCCTCGCGGTGTTCAGGAAACACCTCTGCCAACAACCCCGCCCAGAGGAACGCCTGCGTGGAGTGTCCACTTGGATACGCTCCGCTTTTCGGAAGGGGAATGCAGGCCTTGATTCGGGGATCAAGCAAAGGGGGACGTGGACGGTTCCAGACTTGTTTGCCTTTGCTGCTGATCGCATAGCCCTCGGAGTCGATCTGCGCAAAGAACTCCGCTGTGCGCGGCAGATTCCCCGCCGCAAACCAAAGCCCGATGACCGCGTCGTACTGAAAAACTGAATCTTCCGCAAAGTACGCAGCCAAGACGACCTGCTCCGGCGTGCGCCGTTGCTGAACTTGGTAAACGGTTTCGATATCGGCGAGAGTCGCCAGTGAGTTATCGGCGGGTGCCGCTGGAATGACCTTGGTCGCATCAAAGTCATCGGTTTTTAGATACTTGCCGGGATCGGGATAAGCGGCAAACAGCGTGGCCCAACTCAAAACGAGTAGTGCCAGGACGGGCGAGAGGAGCAGACGTCGTTTCATAAGGTTAAAGGAGAATCAAGCTGAGTAGGACCACCATCGCAATGCCAGTTACACCGGCAAGGATCGATCCCACCGTGATCAATCGGTAGCCTTGGGAAATCGTCATTCCCGACATCTGAGTGATCACCCAGAAATACGCGTCGTTGACGTGGGAGGCTACCATGGCGCCGCATGCAATCGCTAACGTCGCCAGCGAGGGACCAAAACCTTCGCTCAACCTCATCGCTGGCAGCAGGTGAGAAACGATCGAGGCGGTGGTGATCATCGCCATGGTAGACGATCCAATCGCGATCTTCAGACCGGAGGCGACAATGAAAGGCAAAAGAATATTAAAACGTCCCAAATCGAGATCGGCCAAACTTTCACCTACGAACTGAGCCATCGTCGTCTCCCGCAACACCGCGCCGAGCGCTCCTCCCGCCGCCACAATCAGTACCACCGTACCACCGTCGCGCAGCCCTTCCGCTGCCCAATTACCGAAAGCCACGCGCCCGTATCCACGCGATACCCAGGCCATAAGAAGGACGCCGAGTACCAGAGCGGTTTCCGCATTTCCGACAAAACGCACCAACATCTGCAGTTGGCCCTCGCCGAACGGCTTTCCCGGCAGTGCCGCGATCGATTGGAGCGCAATCAGGAAAATCGGTAGAAAAATGGGCGAAAACGCCGCCACAGCACCGGGTGATCGAGTCCCCACAGAAGGAACATCGGCTGACACCGGAGCATCCACACTTTGGAGACCAACAGGGACCGGATCCAAGAGGATACGCCGTCCGTAGATTCGAGCGAAGGCATAAGTGACAGCGATGATCGGAACAGTCACCACCAAACCCAGCATGATAACGACCCCAAGATCCGCCCTCAACTGACCCGCCGCCGCCAGTGGTCCAGGAGTTGGAGGAACCAAACAGTGTGTCGCGTAGAGCCCCATGCTCAAAGCGACCACAAAGGGAGCGAGGGACTGCCCGGTCCTCCGAGCCAATGATCGTGCGAGAGGGGAAAGGATGACGTAACCGGAATCACAAAATACTGGAATAGAAACCAAAGCTCCCGTGAGTGACATCGCCAGGAGAGATCGTGCTTCTCCCACCCAGCGCATCAAGGTGTTCGCCATCACCACCGCACACCCACTCCTCTCCAACACCATTCCAATGATACTTCCGCACGCGATCACGATCCCAATGTGACCCACGGTTTGCCCTACCCCACCCGTCAGCGCGGCGACGGTTTGCATGGGATCTAGACCACTGTAAAGTCCCATGGCGTAAGCCGTGACAATCAACGCCAAAAAAGGATGGAGTTTGCATCGCGTGGTCGCGACTACGATAAATCCGATCCCCACCAACAAACCTAGCACCAGCGAAGGGCCTCCCATCGCTGCAATAGAGAGCGTCGCTAACGCCTTACTCGTCACGGTACCATTCCTGGGAAGACATAGGCTTGGATGAAGACGAACACGCCCACCAGGATGGCCAAAGTCAGGCTATGCCAGAAAACTTTGCGGAGGATTTGCCCCTCTCCTCCCTGCTGGCCGGTGGCGACACCCGCGACCACAATGCTCTGAGCATCGATCATCTTCCCCATCACCCCACCCGTGCTGTTCGACGCCGCCGCCAACACCGGAGAGATTCCCACCTGCTGCGCTGTGATTTGCTGCAGGTTTCCAAAGAGAACATTGGAAGCAGTATCGCTTCCGGTCAGCGCAACTCCGAGCCAGCCAAGGAGAGGTGAGAAGAACGGGAAAAGGAAACCCGTACTAGCAAACGCCAGACCCATGGTAGAATCGAGCCCCGCGTAGCGAGAAGCAAACGCCAGCGCGAGCATACCTGAAATCGTGAGCAGTGACCAGCGCACCCGCCAGATCGTCTTCAGGTAAGTTTGGAAAAGGCCGCGCATTCCGACTCCCAAGTCGACTCCCGCCACAAGCGCAGAGAGCAACGGTGCTGTTCCTGTAGCTGAGAGTAGATTGAGGGTATAAATGGCACTTTCCGGTTTTAGTTCAAAGGCCAGAGGCGGCGCTTTGAGTACGGCTTCATGAAGGTAAGGTATAGGAAACTTCACCTCCCATATCTGGTTCAAAAAGGCCTTGGTCGCGGGAAGAGCCCAGATGAAAACAAATACTGTCAAGATGATCCAGGGAGACCACGCGCGAAACAAGGCCGCTCCGGGGATTCGTTGATGGACGACAGATGGGGTCCCCGTTTCATGCGCAAAGCGCCAGACCGTCCGTGGGCGCCAAAAACGCAACAACACCAGAATCGACCCGATGGATACTAAGGCGCTCGCCGTGTCCACCAGCCAGGGCCCGTGGTAGTTGCTCACGAAATACTGAACGATCGCAAAGCTCAAGCCGCCCACAAAACAGGCAGGCCACACTTGAAGCATTGACCGCCACCCCGCCATCGCACTGACCAGCCAAAAAGGAACGATCAGGCTAAAGAAAGGCAGCTGCCTTCCGGTCATCGCGCTGAGCTCCAGCAACGGCAAGCCGGTGACTTGAGAAAGCGCGATAATAGGCGTTCCCAATGATCCAAACGCGACTGGCGCGGTGTTGCCGATCAAGGCCAAGACCGCCGCGAGCAAGGGATTGAAACCGATGCCAATTAACATCGCCGCCGAAATCGCCACGGGTGCACCGAAACCGGCCGCACCTTCGATGAACGCACCGAAACTAAAGGCGATGAGCAGCGCTTGAATACGTCGATCTGCCGACAAATGCGCGATGGACTCCTTCACCACCTCGAACTGCCCGGTCTTAACCGTGATATCGTAGAGGAAAACGACATTGAGTCCGATCCAGCCAATCGGGAGTAGTCCGTAGAGCGCACCGTAGGCAGTCGCCGCCAGCGCCATTTGAGCGGGCATGTGGTACACAAACACCGCCGCGATCAACACTGATAAG
>DKKJ01000357.1 GCA_002455175.1 Opitutaceae bacterium UBA6669 | reverse complement strand
CGCGAGAGACCGCGTCCCTCCTGCGGAAAAGCGGACAGCTGTTCAGAGCCGGAAAAGGCGACGAAGTGGATTTACTGAACTGCAGATTTGAGAACAATCAGCAGGCTGACGGTCGAAGTAAGGGAGGAGGCTACGAAAGGAGGGCGCAAAAAAACCACGTTCCCCCGAGGAGGAACGTGGTTTTCTGAAAAAGGCTAACTCAGTCGAGTAAGCCGTAGACCATCTCTGCGGCGTCATCGCCCTCGACTTTCAATTTACCGTCGGGACCAAACACTTTGAAATGGGGGATCGAGCGAAGCTTATACTGAGCGGCTACTGGGGACTTCCAGTCGATGGTCTTAACTCCAGGCCGATTGATATCCACTTTGACCACGACGATATCACTGCGGCTGGCGTGAAGTTTATCCAGTTTGGGTGCCACCGCGCGGCAGGGCGGGCAGTACTCGCTGGTGAAGTCAAAGATGGTGGTCTTTCCCTTTACCGCCATGCTGGCGATATCGACTTCCTCACCCTGAGACACGTGGGCGGGCTTTTCTGGTTTGGTTTGCGCGGACGCGGTGACGGCTGCCAAGGTCGCGCTCAGGAGCAGAGCGCTAAATGATGCAAAAAAACGATTTCGAGTCAGAGTCATAGATAGAGGGATTTAAGAAACGGAAGAGAGCTGGCGAGCTTTGTCAAAAACCGGTTATCGGCAGAATCCGCGTGAGAAGCCGGGCCGGTAGTAGCCGTCGCTGTACCAGCCGGGACCGCCGAAGAAAATGCCGTCACCGCGGTACTGACTGTAAGCGATGGCGGTGGTGACTCCGGAGTTTGGATCTTCATAAACGACAGACATATTTCCGCCGTAGAAGCTCCGTCCGCCGCTGGCGGCACCTACCGTAAAGCCCACCTCACCATGCACACGGGGTTTCAAGCGAACGGTCTCAATGGAGTCCACCGCGGTCGCCCGTGCCACTGTGCCCGGACGGCTGGGCGTGGCCATGGTCCTGGCGATCACTGATTCCAACGAAGCAAGTTCATTCGAGGTTAGCTGGTCGAGCCCGGTGTCCTTGCGCTGCTTTTCCGTGCGGCGTTGCGTGAAGGTTGTGGCAAATCCAGTGACATTACCTTGGCGAGCGAGCGTCAGTTCCCGAGTGATCTGTCGGTTGAGTTCGTCCCGCTGTGACCCGGTCAGTTTGTTCAGCCCCGTTGCGGATTGTTCGGTGGAAACGAGTGAATCCGTAAACGGGGTATCGATTGCTGTCTGAGAAAAGCTCAGAGCGACCCAGGAAAGCGACCACCCTACGCTGACAACGCGCAGAAAACGGCGAGAGGAGGAAGCAGGGGATGTCATAGGTGGGTGAGACGCCTCAAGCTGCGGCTGTGTTCCCTCAATTTGACTTCGATGGGAGTGACTTAAGTCGTTAGCGGGTTCGTTTCACCTAGGTTTCAGCAGGTGAGATGCGGAAGTGGTAATGGAGCAAACTCGATCAGGGGGCGAGAGAGCTCGAAGGCGAAGAAGTGAACGACGGGTCGAGCCGGTTAGCTAAAGGAAGCACGGCCTGCGTGCGGTTTGCATCGAGCGTGCGTTTGCGCAATTGGCCACACGCGGCATCAATTTCTGGACCGCGCGCCCGTCGTAGGTGGGCGACTACGCTCGATTGTTGGAGGATCTCGAGAAAACGTGTCGTCGTTGCGGAATCAGGAGCCCGATAATAGCGGCCTTTCAAACTCAATCCGGTCGCATTGTAGGCGAGGAGATTCACATGCATGCGCCTCTTTCCGACTAATTCCGCCAATAGATGGGCTTGTTCAGGCGAGTCATTCACCCCTTGAAGTAGGCAGTACTGAATGATCACAGGTCGGCCCGTTTTTTCTTGGTAGTCGTCAGCGGCGGCGAGGATTTCCTGAACGGGAAAACGTCGGGCGGTGGGAAGGATCTCGGCGCGAGTGGTGTCGTCCGGAGCGTGGAGCGAAAGCGCGAGATGAACGGGCAGACCGCTCTCTGCGAGCGCGCGAATGCCTGGAATGATTCCGACGGTGGAGATGGTGACTTGACGCCATCCCAGGCCGCCTAGCTCGTTGCTGGCGATTCGTGTCACCGCCGCNNTGCCCGCTGGCCAGAGCTTCGTTACGCAAGGCGAGAAACTGCTCGACGATTTCACCTGATGTCAGATTGCGCTCGAAGCCCGTTTGCGTGGTCGCACAGAAATCGCATCCCATCGCGCAGCCTACTTGAGAGGAGAGACATCCGGCGGCGCGGTCCGCACGATAGTCGGGCATAAGCACGCATTCGACAGTGCGTTGATCGCGGAGCTGGCGGAGCAATTTTACCGTGCCATCGGCAGAGACCTGTCGGGTGAGCACGCGTGAGCTGTGAGCTGGCAGCTCTTTTTCTAGCCGCTCTAGGAGCGAGGAGGGAAGTCGGGGACTGGTCGGAACCAGAGTCACACCCCCGCTCTGGTAGAACGTACGTAAGAGCGTGGTGGCGTGCGATGGCTTGAACCCCCATGTCGTGAGACGTTGGGCGAGTTCCGGCGGAGTGAGTTCCGAGAGAAAAGACATGATGGGACGTGGCCGTTAGCGAGTTGGGCTCCAGTCGCGGGTTCCGATGACACGTGCCGGGTTGCCCGCGACTTTGTGGTTGGCTTCGACGTCGCGTGTCACCACGGCGCCTGCTCCGACGATGGCGCCTGCGCCGACCGTAATTCCAGGAAGAATCAAGGCGCGGGCTCCCACAAACGCGTCGCGGTCGATCACGATGGGCGCGGTTTTAAGGGGGAGGTGGATTTGGTCGAAGTCGTGTGTGCCAGTGCAAAGAAATGTTTCCTGAGCCACCGTGGCCGCAGCGCCTAGCGAAACGGGAGCGAGATTGTAGACGTTCACTCGCTCGCCCAAGCAGGCACGTTCGCCGAGGTTGAGATGATCCGGAAAATGAATACGAGCACTCGCGTGAACNNTTTGCTCCCCAGAGTCGAAGGATCGAGACGCGCCAGAAGTTGAGTGGCTTGGGGGTCCACCGGCACAGAAGGGACCAGGTTAAGACCCACAGGGCACGACGCAGTCGACGCGCCGTCGTCCACGGGGAGGAATAGGCGTCTGATTGAACGTGGAGCGTGTGGCTGGTTTTCATGCCGACGCCACCAAAGCAGATTTTACCCTGCACTGCACCCTCGATATCGAGCGTTCTTCCGGGAGTTATTTCGAAGACGCCTGCGTGTAAGCGCCCTACGCTGGCTCTTCTTCGGGAGTTCTCGGGAGAACGCCAGGTAAAGACGGTTCAGGTTTGGCTTGAGAAAATGAAGCGCACGTCCCCTTACCGGCGAAGGCGAGCGTCTCAGAAACTCGGGTGGCCAAGGTGGTCTCATACCGCCTCCAGCTGAACTCGCGGACGCGGAATGAGGCGCGTTGCCCCATCTCCGCACTTTGCTCCGGTTCTCGGTAGAGGGCATGGAGACGTTCCGCGATCGCGTTCGCGTTTCGAGGAGGAACGATGAAACCGTCGTGACCGTCTGAGATCAGGTCAGGGGCGGCGCTTTGAGAGGAGGCGATAATCGGCACGCCCATGTTGAAGATCGTAGATACTCGCACCATGGATCAATTTCATGACGATGTATGCGAATTTTTTGTCATGTCCATTAAAGTAAACTGGCGTGATGTTTGGGTGGTCGACCCGTCCCATCGCTTTCGCTTCTATCTCGAAGCGTTCTATTGCTCTTTGATTTCCTTCTAGTGGAATTACCTTTAGGGCAACAGATCGGCCAACGTCTAATTGTCCTGCTTCATAAACCGTTCCCATGGCTCCTCGGCCCAATTCGCGAATGATTCGACATCCACCGATGAGTTGCGATGTCTTCACCGTTGGCGGTTTCTTCTTTTTTTCCATCGACCTTTCGATCAAAGCCAAGGCGGGAAGGTCTCCGCGAATCTGGTCGGCTAAATGAGGGAAGGTTTGAGCCAAGACTTCGATGGGAAGTTCGACACCGCGACGTAGTTCCGAGATGTACATGTCGGCGATGTTGCTACAGCTAATGTCGCTCGGCTTATACGATGGTTTACTCATCTTTCGTGGACGCTGACTCAAATAAGTGTGTGGGATCCTATATCGACTTTCCTTTGTACCTCGATGGGTACTTGGAATAGGATGCCCAGTGCGATCGAATTTGTGCGTTCGCGACGCAAACGACCTTATGAGATAGCTAGCTTGTGAACCGCTAGAATGACGACATGCGCAGAATAGCACGAGTCGGTTGGCAGTTGACACAGTAGGTTTGTGCCGAAGAATCCGATTGTGCGGATAGGGTTAGGCTTAAGTGAGGCCGACTATT
>DKKJ01000311.1 GCA_002455175.1 Opitutaceae bacterium UBA6669 | reverse complement strand
CTATCGTCTCCACGGCATTCGGAGGCGCGCTGATGAGCTACAATCCAGGAACGAACCGCGTACTCCTGCAGGTCACGCTTTTCGGATTCAACAACACGCTGACCGCCTCGCATTACCACGAAGCCGCAGTGGGCGTGAACGGACCCGTAGTCACGAACCTAGGCGGCGCGACCGCGTACAAAGTGTCCAATGGATTCATCACGCAGACGTTCGACCTCCCCTATACGGGAGATCCGATCAAATTGCTCACCGGTGGCGCCTATCTCAATTTTCACAGTAACGTTTACGGTGGAGGCGAAATCCGGGGACAGGTCACGGCTCAAGACGAATCACCCTCGTCGCGTTTGATCAATGCATCCTCCCGCGGCTTTGTCGGTAGCGGCTACCAGGTGCTTATCTCGGGACTCGGAGTCACCGGATCGGAACCCGTAGCCGTACGCATCATTGCCCGCGGCCCCTCGCTCGCCGCCTACGGAGTACAAGGCGTATTAGCCGACCCCATGATCAGCCTCCACAGCGGCAACGGAGCGCTGATGGCGAGCAATGATAATCACACCTTGGTCGCTTCTTCTACCCTTCCTACGCTCCTCGATTCTAAGGAATCCGTTCTCGACGTCATTCTGCCGCCAGGCGGCTATTCGGTGGTGGTCTCAGGCGCGGGTGGCGCCACCGGAATCGCCCTGGTGGAAACCTTTGAGCAGCGCCGTGGGCCGGACGGCACGCTCGCCCTAGTGGATGCGCGTCAGCACTCCCCGCAGAAGCTTCCCTTAGGAAGCGCGTCCCCCGCGACAGAAATCGCTGCGAGCGCAAAATCATCGCACCGCCCCGCCCCCGAGTGGTGCGTGCTCCCCTCGCCCTTGGTCGCTTCGGTCAAGTAGCCAGCTTCGGGACACGTATCGCAAACGCCGCGCTGAGCTCAACCAGCCGGCGTTTTTGTTTATCACGCGTCCTCGCAGGCTCGATACGAATCTCAGCGCTTCCCAATTTCAGCTTTTCCCAATTTCCGTTTTTCAGCTTTTCTTCCGCGCACCTGGCGCGAATTTTTGGCTATTTATGATNNTGATATAGACGCAGCGCCCTGCGTTTTGGGGGAGAGAAAATTAGGAAAATTTCGAGGAGGGGCATCACGAGGTATTTCCCCTCGACAGACGGGGTCTGAAAATCAGGCTGGCATCTCCCCTTGCTGTTACCCTGAAGCCCTGATTCTTGATGCCCCCGGTTGATCACGCCCGCTGGTTCGGCGAAGAAGTCAAACCCCACGAACCCGCTCTCCGCGCCTATCTCCAGGCACGGTTTTCTTCGCTTTCCGATCACGACGACCTCGTTCAGGAGACGTACGTCCGGATGCTCCGAGCAAAAACCGCCGGTAAAGTGCGGTATGCGCGCGCCTTGCTCTTCTCGATAGCGCATAACACGGCACTCGATCTTTTCCGTCGTCACCGAGCTGCGCCGGTCGAAGCGGTGACCGACCTCGTTGAGACGGAGGTTCTGGAAAAGACTCCGGTAGTCTCCGACACCGTGGTCCAGCAGGAAGAACTCGAAATTCTTGCCGACGCGGTCCGTGGACTGTCCGAGCGTTGTCGCGAGGTTGTTCTCCTCCGCTACCTCGAAGGACTCTCTTACAAGGACATCGCCCTTCGCCTTGGAGTTTCCCCCGAGACCGTCAAAACTCACTTGGCCACGGGAATGCGCCGTTGCGCGGAGCATTTTGCAGCCCGCGGCCTTTTGAAACCGTCCTCCTCAAAGGAGGCGTCCTCTGCATGAATGTCTCCGACGATTCCCGATTCCCTCGTGACAACGCGATCGAGGACATCGCTGGTGACTGGTTGATCGAACGTGCCGAGGGATTGAGTCCGCAGCGCGCTCGAGAATTCGAACGGTGGCGGCGTGCGGATCCTCGCCATGCCGAAGCCTTCCAGCGTATGGAACAAACCCACGCGCTATTGAACCGACTGCCTTTCGCGGCAGATCGCCTGGAAGACGTTCGTCCGTCGCGGGCGCGTCGTGCTCCAGCAATAGGCGGTAAATGGGCGGCAATGGCGGCAGCGATTGCAATTCTTGCCCTCGCTTGGTGGCAGTGGCCGGCCATCGCCCCCGCAGAGCCCGCGTTTCGCTATCTGACGGCAGCGGGTGGGTATGAGCGGGTGGTACTGGAAGACGGTTCCACCTTGGAATTGAATGCCAACACCGAGGTGCGCGTGAACTTCAGCGGCTCCGAACGCCGCGTGTCCTTGCTGGCTGGGGAAGCTCATTTCACGGTGACACGCGATCCACAGCGTCCTTTTGTCGTAACCGCTGGCGACTACTCCGTGCGTGCAGTCGGTACTGCCTTCAACGTCCGTTTCGCCGCGGTCGAGGTGGAGGTGCTGGTCACCGAGGGCAAAGTCCTCGTTTCGCCCAATGGCCCCACCACAACCGATCANNACAGCGTGTCGTGGTTGCTGTGGGTAGCGCTCCTTCGTCGCAGCAGATTGAGAGCGTCGCCCCGGCAGCCATACGCGCCGTCTTGGCATGGCAGGAACGCCGATTGATCTTTGCCGACACACCGCTCCGCGACGTCATCGTCCAATTCAATCAACGCAACCGTACTCAGCTGGTTCTGGGCGACTCTGCACTGGGCGACAAATTGGTGGGGGGTACGTTTGCCGCCGACAATGTCGACGCCTTTGTCCGTCTGCTCGATAGCAGTGGTGATATCGTTTTCGAACATCGTGCCGGGAACGAGATCGTCTTGTATCAAGCGCGTTGAGCCCTCTGGCAGTGCGGGGGCCGAAATTCCTGCCCGTGTCCATCCCCCATTTCGTCCGTTCCTGCGTCTCAGGGGTGTTACTGCTTCTTCGCATGACACTCCCCCTCGCCCCTACGTACTCCTTGATCGCCGCTGCCTTGGTATGCACGGCCTCTCAGGTTGCGTATGCGAAGGGAGAGTCGACATCGCTAAAAACCTACAACCTCCCAGGAGGAGACGCGGTCACGACGTTGAAGCGATTTGCCACCGAATCAGGTGAGCAGATCGTCTATTTGGTGGAGAACATCAGAGGTCAGCAGACGAACGCTGTCGTCGGCGACTTTTCTGCACGAGAAGCACTTGATCGGATGCTCGCAGGCACGGTCTTGGTCGCCTCTCAGGATCCGGTCACCGGCGCCATTGCCATCGGCCGGAAACGTCCTCCCCCAACGCCTCCGTCTTCTCCCGGGACCCAGCCTGCACCACCCCAAACCGAACATAGTCCCGTGAAGAAACCCAACTTGCTCATTCGAACCGCAGCCTGGCTGGCCGCCCTGGGCGCTCCCCTCGCTGACGCCCAAGTCAACTCCTCCTCTCTTTCGTCTGATCAAAGTGACAAAGTGGTGGAGCTGTCGCCTTTCCAGGTCACCACGGACGACGCCGGCTACCAAGCCTCCAATGCCTTGTCGGGCACACGCCTGAATACGAAACTAGAAGATATCGCTTCTGCCACGACGGTCGTGACCAAGCAGCAGTTGCTCGATACGGCCGTGAATGACATCAACGACCTCTTCCTTTACGAGGCGAGTACAGAGGGGCTCGGGAGCTTCACCGCTGTGACCATAAATCGCGACGGCGGTGTGAATGACGACGCCGCGGGCGACCCCAATACCGCCAATCGTATCCGAGGGATGAATGCGACTAACATCGCCATCGGGAACTTCGTCAGCAATCGCAAGGTACCCTTCGACGTCTACAACATCGACTCCGTCGAAATTTCACGTGGCGCCAACTCCAACCTTTTCGGTCTCGGAGCCGGATCTGGCGTGGTCAACCTCGTGCGCTCCGCTGCCAACGTGCAGCGCCGGTCCGTGAACATCTCCACGCGCGCTGATGATACCGGCGGCGTGCGCGGGAGCTTCGACTTCAACCAACCTCTCATCGCCAACAAGCTGGCCATCCGTGTTTCCGGCGTGGCGCAAAACAAGGCGTTTGAACGCGAGCCTTCGTTTGACGACACCCGACGTCTCTACGGAGCGATTACGTGGAAACCGACGAAGACAACGACGCTGCGTCTGAGCGGAGAACACTACACGCGTGAGGCTCAAATACCCAATTACGTAACGCCACGCGACTTCGTCTCCGACTGGGTTGCCTATGGACGGCCCGCGTGGGACCCCACCACTTTCCGGGTCACCTACGCGAACGGCACCACTACCGGCACCTTCCCACAAAGCACCGACAATACCGCCCTCCCTTGGGGACTCGCCGGTGCGGCCCCTCTCTACACGCGCGGTGTTCTCTACGTGCAGCCCGATGGTCAAGTCAGCTATTGGTCGGTCGGCCGCACAGGCAACGCCGCCACGCCGCTGACACGCAACCAAAACGTTCGCGTTCTCCAGAGCGGCTCCCGACTCAGCCGCGAGCGTTCACTCCTTTATCCCTTATTCTTCGACCGCGGCGTCACCGACAAGTCGGTCTACGACTGGAGCTCGATCAACTACATCGCGCCCAACTACACTGAAGATAAGAGCGACATGTTTGTCGGCGAATGGGAGCAGATCCTGATTGAGAGCCGCCAACACCTCCTCGCGTCCAAGGTCGGCTGGTTCCATCAGGAGTTCGAGCGTTACAATCGTAACATGATCGTCGGCAACGACACGATCATCTACGTTGACCCCAACAGCAAACTCATCGACGGCACGACCAACCCCAACTTCGGCCGNNCGACGGCCCCGATCGTCCTCCGACAGCCCGAGGATATCGATACGATGGCCGTCGACCTCGCTTACCAGTGGACGCCATCGCGCAACGATGGCCGCAACTGGATCGGCCAGCAGCGTTTCAACTTCCACGGCGAACACCGCCGGACTGAAAACATCAATTATCGTTACCGCGACATCATCACGTCCACCCACAGTTGGACAAATACCGCCAATCGCACGTCCTCGCCTGAAACCTACTACCAATACTATCTGGGCGACGCCACTGGCTACAACGTAGACTACGCCCCAACGTCACGCGCCAATCTTTCCGGTAACTATCCGTTTTACTGGTACAACGGCGCCAGCGGACAACAACGCTGGGTCTCGGAATCCGCCACGCTAGGCGAAGCAGCCATCACGGGCACCAACGTCCAGCAACAGAAGATCGACACGTATAACATCACCTATCAGGGGACTTTCCTCGACGGCCGCGTCCTCCCCACGCTCGGCTGGCGCCGAGACCGCCAGCAAGGCCGCAATTCTTCCGGTGTTGCCATCGATCCCGCAACCGGATGGATCGATTATCAAAACCTGAACAACTTCGCGAATGAGTGGACGGCTCAATCAGGCGAAACCAAGACGCTCGGTATCGTCGTTAAACCCACTACTTGGCTCAACCTGTTCTACAACTTCTCGGACAGCTTTGATCCGCTCGGTATCGCGTATAATATTTTTGGTGACGTCCTACCAAATCCGAGCAGCAAGGGCAAAGATTGGGGCGTGGCGTTTAAGCTGCTCAACGGAAAGTTGTTCATCAAGGTCAACCGCTACGACAACACCGAGGTCAATTCGCGTCGCAGCCAGATCGGAACCATCGGTTCGCGAATCCATCGCCTCGAAGGCTGGCGCCAGCCGTATACGGAGTCGCTCTACCCCTGGGCGGTCAATGTGGTGACGCAACGCTTCCTCAATCAAGGCATCACCCAACCCACGGACTCCCAGATCTTCAATGCCGCCGCCGCGTTCATGCAGATCGACCCAGATCAGCTTCGCCGCCAGAATGAAACCGGCGCGGTCTACGTCCCCGCCGACGTGACGTCCAAGGGCTGGGAAATCGAGGCGACGTATAACCCCACGCGTAACTGGCGAATCAAGGGCAATCTCGCGCAGGTAGAGGCTTATGATAGCAACATCGGAGCCGATGTTACCCGATACCTCGATGAACGCATGGCCGTTTGGACCAGCCTACGCGACGATGAAGGGAACCGCTGGTGGGATTTCAGCAACGGAGCCCCACGCGGACGGTACATTGCTGACATCCTTGCTCCTTATTCCTTCGAAGTCGCCAACTCCGGAAAACCCCGCCCCCAGCTTCGCGAGTGGCGGATGAATCTGCTCACCAACTACGATTTCGTCGCCGGCCGCTTCAAAAACTGGAGCATCGGCGGTGCGCTTCGCTGGGAGAGCAAAGGTGCGATTGGTTACTACGGAATGCCCCCCGATGCGGATGGCTTGATCACCAACCTCGATCCGAACCGCCCGATCTACGACAAGGCACGTTACAAGATCGATTTGAATGCGTCCTACAAGTTCAAGCTCCTGCGGGACAAAGTTCGCGGAAAGGTACAGCTGAATGTTCGCGACCTTTTCGAAGACGGACGCCTCCAGGCGATTGCCGTGAATCCCGACGGATCCCCCTACGCCTTCCGCATCATCGATCCGCGCCAGTTCATCGTTTCCACCTCGTTCGAGTTCTAAACTCCGTTCTCCATGGAAAAATACCTGCTTAGCGAGCGTCGCAGTCTCCTCTGNNCGTCAGCAGTGATCGACGAATCCGTACGATATCCGATACCGCCGCGCCGAACGCGAGCGTTGCGCAGACTCTTCGCGGAACCTGGCGTGGGGTCACTGACGTCATTCGATGGAGTCTGTGCGTAAGTCTGGCCGTGTTGTTGCCTGAGATCCATGAGCTCCAGGCGGCTCCGAGGAGCAGCGGTCACGCTGCCGCAAACGAGCGAAAAAATGAGTACGAGGTCCTGCGTTCGTTTCCACCTGGAAGACTGTCGGCGTTGAGTGCAAAAGACTTTCCTGACGAAAAAGGACTCACCGGCTCGAACCGCAAAAATGGCAGCTGGCTCGAAGCCGGGCCCCAACGCGGCAGCTGTCGCGCCTTGATAGCTGCGGTGGTTGCTGACGACGGTNNGCTGATCGCGCTTGGGCGGGAATCGACACCGCCTTCGCTCATCAGCGGCCCGACGGCCAATTCATAGCAGAAATCCGACCAAACGGCGCCAGTGCTCGATCCTATCCTGCCAGTGTAGAAACCACGTTTTTCTTCCTCCAGGAACTCGGACGAGCCCTGCTGGTCATCCAGCAGTCTCCGCACGAAGCCCACTTTCGGCAGCGGATTGCTGCGATCGAGCCCAAGGTGCGTCTGTCCTGCTCCTATATCAGCGACGGTTTCGAGACCATCGTTTCACACACCCAGCACGCGGTGAATCGGCTGATCATCGCCGCCAAAGCCTTCGGTCTGTGTGGGACCTTTCTCGAAGACGAGGCGCTGATCGAAAAATCGAGGCGGCTGATCGCCCTGTCGCTCACCCTCCGCGACGACGCCGGTGTTTTTCTCGAGAAAGGTGGGCGCGACTCAAGCTACAACGTCGTTTCCATTCTGTATGGCCAGGTATTGGCCCTGCATGTGTCGCTGCCAGAATTCGAAGCGGCATTGCCGGCAGCAGTGGCCTGGCAGGTGTCACGCATTCAACCCGATGGTCAGGTCGATGTCAGCGGAAACACCCGCACCGGCTTGGGGCAGGAGAAAAGCTACTTCGGCGATCCGAAGACCGTGAACTACACCGAAGTCGCTCTCGCACTCACCTACTACGGTGTCATTCACAACGACACACAAGCCACAGCGGCGGCCAACCGCGTGTTCGCTTTTATCCAAAAAGAAGAAGAGTCTCAGGGGCCTTCCTCCAAAAAGCGCGCCGCACGGTAATCAGAATCCGTGCAGCGAACAGCGGCCCCCAAATCCAGATTCTCCTTTCTCTATGCACCTCCGAAATTGGCTTTACTGGTTTGCCATCGCCTCCCAAGCCCTGGCGATCGTGATCTCTGCGCAGGCCGAGAACGCTGAGCGGAAGGCCAGTCGACCCAATGTTTTGGTGATCAACACGGATGACCTCGGACTAGGTGATGTCTCCTGCTACAATCCGCAGAGTGCCTGGCAAACTCCGCACATCGATCGACTCGCGCGGGAGGGCTTGTTGTTCACCGATGCGCATTCCGCGTCTTCGTTGTGCACGCCGAGCCGCTACGCGTTGCTCACCGGTCGCTACGCTTGGCGCGGGCGATTGAAACAGGGAGTTTTAAACGGCTACGGCACCAGCCTGATCGAACCGGGGCGACCGACCCTCCCTGGGTTTCTACGCAATAACGGTTACGCCACCGCGGTCATTGGTAAATGGCACTTGGGACTCGACTGGAAGAAAACCGGACCAGAAGAGCACGACGTCGATTTCACCCAACCCTTCGGAGGCGGCCCCTTGGCGCACGGCTTCCAACGTTTTTTTGGTATCAGCGCCTCACTCGACATGCCTCCCTATGTATGGCTGCGCGACGACCAAGCAACCATGGCTCCTACAGGAAAGATTGGCGACAGCGACGCTCCGCGGTTGTGGCGCGGAGGTCCGATCGCTGCCGATTTCAAAATGGAGGAGGTTCAACCGCGTTTGATCGAGGAAGCGATGGCATATCTTGCCTCGCACGCTCGCTCAAAACGTGACCGGCCCTTCTTTCTCTACATCGCCCTGGCATCACCCCACACCCCTGTACTTCCGACTGACGGTTATGCTGGAAAAACGGGTATCACCTCGTACGGCGATTTTGTCACCCAGGTAGATGCTGACGTCGGTCGTGTGATGGAGGCGCTGCAGCGTCACCACCTCGACCAGAACACTCTGGTGATCTTCACCTCCGACAATGGCTTCGCCCCTGCAGTCAGTGTACCGGAGCACCGGCGGCACGGGCACGATCCGAGTGCTGGATACCGTGGATACAAATCTGACCTTTTTGAAGGCGGCCACCGTATCCCCTTTATCGCACGCTGGCCGGGCCATGTTCCTGCTGGCAGACGCACCTCTGCGCTCATCGGCCAGGTCGATCTCTTCGCCACGTGTGCCGAGTTGCTTGGCGTTCCACCGTCGGCAGATGCAGCTGAAGACAGCGAAAGCTTCCTGCCTCAGCTCCGAGGAGAACCTGGGAGAGAAAGGCGAAAGGCCCTGGTCAATCACTCCTCCGAAGGACGTTTCGCCGTTCGGGAAGGTCGCTGGAAATTGCTGCTTTGGCCAGGCTCGGGAGGCTGGAGTTCGCCCACTCCTTCGCCGAGTCGCTGGCTCGAAGTCGAAGCGACCGATCTGTCGCGTTTACCGCCGTACCAACTTTACGATCTCGATGCGGATCCCGGCGAGACCACCAATCTCGCAGACCGCCATCCTGACGTTGTGCAACGACTCGGACGCACACTGCGGGCTTACATCAACGCAGATCGTGGCGCTCCCGCAACAAATGGACCCGCAGGCGTCGCCGCCCCTTGGCCTCAACTTGGATGGATGAAGGATTTCGCTCATGAAAACTGAAGCGGTCACGACGAAGCTGCCGGCTAGCATGTCCTCCCGGCTCATAAAACTCGGTGGCTTCCTTCTCTTGTCGTGCCTTCTCCCGTTTGGCGGAACAGCCTGGGCGGCGAAGTCGCCGAATATCCTATTTATCATGACCGATCAGCAGATCGCTGATGGCTTGAGCGCACGAATGGGGCGCGAGCACCTGCACACCCCGGCACTGGATCAACTCATGGCGCGAGGAACCTACTTCACACGCGCCTACGCGCCAAATCCGCTCTGCATGCCAGCGCGCAACTCGATCTTCACCGGACGGTTTCCTCACGAGACGGGTGTCACCGACAACGCGCCAATGCAAACCGGAGAGCGACTTGATCCCAAAGCGTTTCCTCTGCTCGGCTCCTACTTCCAGAAAGCTGGTTATCGCACCGGCTACTTCGGCAAGTGGCACCTGTGTTATGACGCCAGCCAATCCGACATCCACGGATTCGAACAGATTGATGTGCAGCAAAAAGATACCGTCACCGCCGACCACGCGGTGGCTTTTTTGAAATCGCCCGCGGCCTCGCGTCCCTTCCTGCTGGTGGCCAGTTTCCTCAACCCGCACAACATTGCGGAGTACACGCGCAATCAGCCATTATCCAACGGGCCCGTCGGCGAACCTCCAGCCCTGGAAAAACTCCCGCCGCCCCCGGCGAATCTCGGAGCACCCGTCGCCGAGCCTGACACCATGACTTTGATTCGAAGGGGGTACCACGCCAATCGCCGTCTCTTTCCTGTGGGTCAGTTCACACCTTCGATCTGGCGGGCGATGCGCTGGGGTTACTACCGGATGATCGAAAAAGTGGACACCGAGATCGGCCGCGTCCTGCAAGCCTTGCGTGAGCAAGGACTGGAGGAAAACACGCTCATCGTGTTCGTGAGCGATCATGGCGAATGCTCCGGTGCACATGGCTTGTCCCAGAAAACGGTCTTTTACGAGGAGTCGGTGCGCGTTCCTTTGATCGTGTCCGAGCCTCGGCAGAGCGAGGCTCGAACGTCCAACGTGTTCGTCAATGTAGGGATCGATCTATTACCGACTCTGCTTGCTTATGCTGGCTTGGAGAAACCCGTGGAGCTGCCGGGAGCCAACCTCCGCCCCGCCGTTGCTGGCGAGACGACCCCTGGCTGGCGGGACGAAGTGATTATCGGGAATCATATGTCACAGGGAGGACTTCTGGCGGAGGAAGGCTTTGTGCCCATCACCGAAGGCCGAATGGTGCGCACAGATCGTTACAAATACTGCGTGTACGGACATGGAGAGCGGCGCGAATCGCTGGTCGACTTGCACGCCGATCCCGGAGAAATGGTCGATTTAGCTTCCGATCCGGGTTATCGAGACATTGTCCAGGAACACCGCGAACGCCTACGCCGATTCGGAAAACAGCACGACGACGCCCTCGTTGCGACCCTGCTGGCTGATGATGTAGGTCCACGACCTTTCGAGCGTATCACTCAATCGCGTCGCCCAACCACGCCCGAGAGAGTCCCGCACTAAGATGCTCTTCTTTCACCCGTCTTTCCTGCACCGTGCACGCATCGGGCTACTCGCCCTAGCGGTGGCTACGGGGATTACTTCGGAATTCCTCCACGGCAACGAACGCGTCAACTTCGTGTTGCAGGACAAGCTGGAACGGCCTGAGCCCTTTGCCGAATCGCGTCTGCAACTCAATCCACCGACCCTTCGCTGGCTAGCCGTACCGGGGGCCAAGACGTATGAAATCGAATGGTCGCAAGACAGTGCGTTCAAAGAGAAGAGTGCCGCCACCTCGCCCCAGCCCTTTCTGCGACCTCTCGCACCCTTAGCTCCGGGCCCCTGGTATTGGCGAACCCGTGTCGCATCGCCGACTCTCAACGACTGGAGCAGACCAGAACGCTTCGAAATCCCCGCCTCGCTGCCGCGCTGGCCTTTGCAACCATGGGCTGACTACCTGGCGCGTATTCCCGCCGGACACCCACGTGCTTATGTAAAGCAGGAGGACCTCCCCGCACTCCGCGCCCATCTGAACCAGTTAGGTGAGCGCGCGGAGACCTTAAAGCAGCGCGTTCGCGCACGACTAGACAAGCCGTATTCGATCGCAGACTACGAAGCAAATGCGCCGGCCGACGCTGCCAACCAGCCCGCTGGCCATCCTGACCGCAAACGTCTTATCTGGGCCTCAAAAGGAGCCGCTTACGAACTTACGCAGCCAATCGGTGAAGCGGCCTGGCTCTGGCTCGCGACTGGCGATCCGTACTATCGTGACGCAGCCCGTGAGCGTGCGCTTCTTGCTGCACGGATGGATCCCAACGGTTTTCTGTCGGAGCGTAATTCGGACTTTGGCAACGCCGCCCTAGTTGTCGGCCTTGGCCTGGCCTACGACTTTCTTTACGATCAGTGGACTGCGGAGGAGCGAGCACTCATCCGGCAGGTTCTCATTGAGAGGATGCGACCGATTTTTCAACGCATGTCAGGTACGTCTCAAAGCCTGATGCGTGGGCATGACTGGCAGCACATCTATCTCGATGCATTGACGGGAGCCCTCGCCCTTTACGGCGAGGACCCCGAGGTGGATCGCTGGGTAGAGTTGGGGCTTCGAACGTTCACCGCTTTTTATCCCTGGTTTGGCGGCAATGACGGCGGCTCCTTCGAAGGTGTGAAGTACTATCATGCCACCGAGATGGTCCAGCACCTCATGACGTTGGATTTCTTTCGCACTGCCTTCGGTCTCGCATTGGAGGATGGGAATCCCTGGTTTCGAAACACGCCCTACTACCTCATGTATGCGTTTCCGCCGGGCAGTACGTGGGCGCGGCTGGGTGACACCGTGACCGGAGAAACGGATACCGACGACAACACCGACCAACCACGCGGTCGCGCCAGGGTGGCGGCCAACCGCATGGCCACGCTCTACGAAAACAGTCACGCAGCAGCTTACGCCTCGATGCTCCCCGATGATGAGCCACCCATCGGCGTAGGTGAACGTCTTCGCTGGACCGAACCCACGACTGTGCCCCCGTTGGACCTGAGCACGTTGCCGCCGGCCCGTTTGTTCGCAGATATCGGTACCGTCTTCACTCACTCCGCCTACACGCGCCCCGAAGAGAATGTACGTTTCATATTCCATTCCGGCCCTTACGGCGCCTTCGGACACGGACATGCAGATCAGAACAGCTTTCACATCATTGCGTACAACGAGGACCTTCTTCTCGACTCGGGCTATTTCACTCCCGCAGGCGATCCTCACCGACAAAAATGGAGCGTGCAGACACAGGCGCACAACACGCTGCTCGTCGACGGCAAAGGCCAGCCGTATGGCAACAATCGTGGTCACGGTCGCATACGGCACTACGAAACCCATGAACGCTGGGTCTATTGGGTGGGAGCGGCGGAGCATGCTTACCCCGACGCCCCCTTGGAGCGCTTTGATCGACATGTGGTTTGGCTGCGCGGAGATGATGTCGAAACCTATGTGATCCTCGATGACGTGCGCGCAGCGGGGGGCAAACCTCGCCGTTTTGACTGGCTGCTCCACGCCGCTCGACGCATGGAAATCGATGAAATAAATCAACACTTGGTGATTCGCGGTGAACGCGGCGAAGCCGTGGTCACACTGCTACAGCCGACCAAACTCCAACTTCGACAGGATGATGATTTTGGCGGACATCCGGCGGTTTATTGGCGATTCGGTAAAAACTTCCCGTTGCCGGATCAATGGCACTTAAAGGCCACTCCGGCACCCGCTGTGGAACAACGCTTTCTTGCCGTGATTCAGGTCTCACGGGTGGGCGTAGCGACGCCGAAGGTAACCCGTACCGATAACGGCGTGCGCACCGCAGGCTGGGAACTTCGCTTTGATGAAACCCAACGCCGGTTGAGGATTCTAGCCGCCCCTTAAAATTCTCCTTCTATGACACTCTCCTGTCACACGGTCTGCCTTCTCGTCGTCGCGTCGTTAGCCCCCTGGGAACTTCACGGAGCGGATACCCCAGTCATTCGAGCCGAGCGCGTCATGGATCGCCCTCTGATCACGCCCTCGATGCTACCAGGGGAAGAAGGAGAGAGCATCAATGGTCCGTCCCTCATCCGCGTCCCCGACTGGGTTGCGAATCCACTTGGCCGGTACTATCTGTATTTCGCTCATCACGACGGTAAGTATATCCGCTTCGCCTACGCCGATGAAATCGCTGGCCCGTGGACGCTGGTGCCTGGAGGCTTATTGCCCGTAGGAGAACAGAAAGCCGTGCGCGGTCATATCGCCTCGCCGGAGGCGGTGATCGACGAGACGACGAAACAGATTTTTCTCTTCACCCACGGGCCCAACCGGCAAGGAGCGGGTCCGCAGATCAGTACGGTAGCCGTATCAACGGACGGACGCACCTTTCGTGATCTAGGTAACGTGGTGGGACCAGCCTACCTTCGGGTGTTCAATTTCCAGGGCACGTGGTATGCCCTCAACGGATCCGGCGTACTGCATCGCACGCAAGAGCTAGGAAAACCGTTTACGCCCGTGGGACAAATCATTGGCCAAGATATCCTGGATGCGCTAGATCCGTGGTTACGCGGCGAGCCAGGAGCCGAGCCCGCGGAGCGTCGCCCGAAAAACGGCGATGGCCGTTACGGCATTCGCCATGTGGGAACGGACGTTAAGGGCGATCGCCTCTACGTCTATTTCTCCTGTCTGCAGCATCGACCAGAACGAATTATCGCCACGACAATTGAATTGCGTGGACCTCCTGAAACCTGGCGTGCGCGCGGAGCGATCGAAGTCCTGCAGCCAGAGCGTCCGTGGGAAGGCTCGGATCTCCCACTCGCGTACTCGCGGGGTGGAAGCACGATCAAGTATGGCTACAACCGCGTGCGTGAACTGCGTGATCCCGGTGTGTACCGCGAGGGCGAGGAAGCCTGGTTGCTCTACTCCACCGCAGGCGAGTACGGCCTGGGGCTCGCGAAGCTCCACTACTCCGCGACCGCACCATGACGCTCCGACTCGCGTTATTAGGACTGATGCTGGCCGCAACCTTGGCGGCGGCGTCTCGTCCCAATTGTATTATTATCATCGGCGACGATATCAGCGCCGCCGATATCGGAAGCTTCGGGAACACTGGCATTCGCACTCCCAACATCGATCGCCTCGCCATCGGCGGACGGGTGTTTGACCAAGCGTATGTGACGTCCTCCAGCTGCAGCCCGAGCCGCTGCAGCCTGCTGACCTCCCGCTACCCGCACAACCTCGNNTGTCTCACCAGCCGCTATCCCCACAATTTGGAGACGGCGGCCGAGCTGCACGGAGCTTTGCCGGCAGGCCTACCGCTCCTCCCGCAGTTGCTGCGTGAGGCCGGTTATTACACGGTGCAGTCGGGCAAGGCCCATTTCGGTGAAACTCCGGGCCGGGTAACTGGACCCGCCTTGGCCGCGTTCGACGTCGTGGGTGATGGGGAGCTCGACGAAAACGCTGGAGGCAAAAGCGGAGCGAATCGGTGGGCAGATCGATTGCGCGAACGCCCACGCGATCGGCCTTTTTTCATGTGGTTCGCCGCACACGATGCGCATCGCGTTTGGGACGCAGAGTCTTTTACCGGCAAAGCGCAGCCCGCTGACGTGCGCGTACCTCCCGAACTGGTCGACACCCCGGAAACACGAAAAGACTTAGCCCACTACTACGACGAGATCATGCGGCTCGACCACTATGTGGGCGAGGTCATGACCGAACTCGCCCGCCAGGAGGCATGGGAGGATACCGTGGTGGTCTTTCTTACAGACAATGGTCGGCCCTTTCCTCGAGCTAAAACGCGACTCTATGACGACGGCATCAAAACTCCGCTCATCATCCACGCTCCGAAAGTGATTTTTCAGCCCGGCCGCACCTCGGCATTGGCTAGTACAATCGACCTCACGCCCACGTTGCTGGAAATTGCCGGTGTCGCCCGCCCACCCACATTCCAAGGGGTCAGCTTGCTGCCTGTGCTTCACGATCCCGCTGCGACCGTGCGTGACTACATCTTTGCCGAGCAGAACTGGCATAATTTTGCGGCGCACGTGCGCATGGTGCGGGAAGGAGCCTTTGTCTACATGCGCAATGCCTGGCCTGAACGACCGCTGCCCGGAGCCTCGGATACCTACTACACGCCCAGCGCGGACGACTTGAAAGCACGGCGCGATACGAACCAACTCAACACACTTCAAAAAGATGTCTTCTTGGCACCGCGACCGACGGAAGAACTCTACGATTTGTCGAGCGACCCCATTCAGAAGGTTAACCTAGCACGTGTGACCCAGCCGCCAGAGGCTCTCTCCCGCCTCCGTGCGGTGCTGGACCGTTGGACGAAAGAAACCGGCGACACGGTGCCGACGCAGCCAACCGCGGACAACATTGATTTAGAGACCGGCAAACGCTCGCCACTTCGCCGCGGCGATCCTCCGGGGGCCGCCACCCAAGCCGCACAGATTCATGCCCCGGGTCCTGTGCGCGCTCACTAAGAACCGCGCACGGAATTCATGTGAGGGCCGCTCGTTAGCACGTGCGGCCCCATTGTGCGTAGAGAGCTTACAGCTTGGTTGAAAACGAGAGGATGAAACGGCGCTGCAGACCGCGTGAGTTGTTGGAGGGGAGGTAATTCTCCCACGCGAGGTTTTTCCCTGCCAGCTCGATCGTGAGCGGATGGCCGCGCCACTTGGTTTCGTAACCCACTTGGAGATCAAAGAGCGCGTAGGCCGAATAAAAGAGGTCGGGATTTTCCAAGCGCACCTGCTGTTTGTCCTGCCACGTGAACCCACCCGCGATGTACATGCCCTTGAGCGGCTGTTCCGTAAAACGGTACTTCGCCCAAAGACTGGCTAGGTTTTTGGTCGAGCCTTCCAAGGGCTTGCCCTCGAGGATCACAAAAGCCGGATTCTTTTTGTAGATCGGGTTCTGATGGCTGTACGCAGCGTAGACCTGAAAGGAGTCGCTAGGCGAATACACGAAATCGAGCTCCACGCCCTTGCTCTCTTGTTCGCCGCTCTGGAAATCGGTGAAAACGGTATCACCGTTCGCCGCAAACCCGACGACGTTCTGAATGATGTTGGTGTTTCTTACTTCGTAGACAGAAAGCGTCCCCGAAAACTTTCCATTTTTGAGGGCCGCTTTAACGCCAAGATCCCAACCTTTGCCCACGGTGGGTTCGGCGGGCGTAATGGGCACACCGAGAACACGGAGCAGAGAATTATTAGGCACGAACGACTCGCTGGCAGAAGCAAAGGCAGAAATTTCATCCGTCACCTTGTACAAGACTCCCAACTGCGGTGTGTTCGCTTTGCGTTCAAAAACCGGGTTGGGAACGCCGTTAATACGATTGTAAGACTTATTCAGAGTCTCCGTGTGGCGACTGCCGGCCAGGACGGAAAGGCGATCCTGCAGGAAGCCCAACGTCACACCCGCCCAATAGGCCTCAATGTCGATGTCAGCACGGCTGGCAGCGGTCAACGGAAGGTCAGCAGACCCCTTAGTCCGGGCTGGCGCATGCCGATCCCAGGTAGCGGGGTTGCTCAAGTCCCAGGGACGTGGCCAGGTATTAACAGGCGCCTGCCAGGTAGCGCTATTGCTGCGGATATCATCGCGCTGGTAACCGAGGAGCGTGCGGACCGACACCCCGCCAAACTGGTAAGAACCGGTAGCTTCGAGCGTACCGGTGTGTTGGAACCCATCGTCTTGAATTTGCCGAGGGCGACGTCCCATGGCATTTTTCTGCAAGATGACCGGCAACGTGGCGGTGGCCGGAATGTCCCCAGCATTGGTGGTTGCCGTATTGCCCAGGCTGAAGTTCCCGTGGGTGAAGAAGTCGACTTTGCGAAAAATGTAGGCGTAGGCCGCTCTCGCGTTCCAGTGCTCGCCGATCTTGGTCTCCGCATTGACCACCAAGTTGTCGAATTCGCTATCGCGGAAGTCGGAGTAATCGGCGGAATTCCAGTTTTTTGGCACGGGATACGCCCGGTCGATGTACTGTGAATACGGATACCCTGCAGGCGTGGGAAAGGCGATATTGGGTATCATCATGAGCGGCAGCTCGTCTTTTTCGAAGTGCTCAAACTCCACGAGAAGCGTCGTCGTTGGCGTGACTTTCCAGAGAACCGATGGCGCGAGATCCCACTGCTGCGCCTCATACGGCTCGTAGTATTCGAAATCGTTCTGCCACGATCCACCGAGCCGGTAGGAAACATTCGTGTCGCCAATAGGCCCCGTCGTGTCGAGTTGCGTGCGCAGATAGTTGTCCGTACCGAAGTCCTGACGTAAGGTCGTCTGCCGATACGACTGAGGCCGCTTGGTGATGATGTTGACCAGGCCCCCGGGAGCGAGCTGTCCATAAAGGAAGGACGCCGGACCCTTCACGATTTCGACGCGGGCAATATTCACCGAATCGACAATGGGCGGACCGGCGAACCCATTGCGGAGAGGATTGGAACCGGTCGCGAAGCCGCGAATGGCGAAGTTCCCCGCATTGCCCGCAGTAAAGTCTCCGTTTCGGTTGGTGACACCCGGGGAGAAGCGCACCACGTCGAACAAGTCGTGCGGATTTAAATCAGCAATGAACTCGGTGGTGAACGCCTGGAGGGCGAACGGCAGATCTTTAATCGGGGTGTCGATACGAGATCCCGAGACGGAATTCGACGCGCGATAGCCCTTGTCCTGGGTGGCCGAAAAAATAAACGGCGAGAGAACAATGGTTTCCTCTCGGGCAAGACTATCCGTAGTAGACGTCGTTTGAGCGTTAAGGAGCGATCCCGTAAGCGCAGAGAGCGCGGCAGTAAGCCGAACAGGAAAAGACTTTTTNNATCGACCAACAAGTCGAGGGCCTCGCGTATCGCATAGACGCCTCGGACCGGCTGGGTCGTCACTCCGCGCACATCGCCGAGTAAGTAGACGATTTGAACGCCCGCTTGCTCGGAGAATTTCTCCAGCGTCACTTCTGCATCACCCTTAGGAAGGGCAAAGGTAAGACGATCAGACTCTGCGCCGGAAAGGCGCAAAACCGGAGTGCCTAAGCAGAAACTCAGCAGGAGTGCCAGAAGCAGGCCTGAGTGACCGACTCGCTGACCAAAAGAAAGAGAGGTAGGTGGGGAAACCCGACCGACCCGGAGGTCGGCGGCGCGATGAAGACGCATCACAGGGCGACATCCGTTATCGCGAATGTGAGTTTTNNTTTCGCAGTACAATCGTACCATCGGCAACGCGCTCCACCTCGAGGTCGAGAGTGGCGACAAGGACCTGCGTAAATGCCTCGATATCATCATTTCGAATCCGACCGCCAAAACGCATTTCCGCCAGGGAAGGATCGGCAAACTCGATGTGTTTTCCGGTAACGCGTTTAAATTCCAAGGCCAATTCGCGAAGCGTGGCGCCGCCCAAACGAAGAAGCGGCTCTCGCCACACGAGAGCCGCGGCGAGCTCCGTAGAATCCAACTGCGAGCGGACCAACGCGTGCGCTAGATCGGACTCCGGACTGAGATCGCCGTGTAGGATCGCCCGTTCGCCCGCAACGAGTGAAGGCGCACCGGAAACGTCGGTTGGAGTATGGGGTGTTAGCTTGACCCGCCCTTCCGTAACGATGACGTCAACCGCCGTCCCTTTCAGTTTAATGTCGAAAGCCGTGCCGACGGCGTGAACTTGGAGTGCCCCGGCGCGAACGATAAACGGGCGCGAGGGATCCTTCACGACACTGAAATGCGCTTCGCCTCTGACCAGTAGAACCTGACGTTCATTCGTCGTGAACTGCTCCATAACCTCTCCGCCCGTGTTGAGTTGGAGCTGAGATCCGTCACTTAAAGTCAGCGTCTGCGGAGCGTAGTGCGCGGTGAATACGCTCGAGGGAGCGGAAGCAAGACGCGGCGAAGACTCACTCAGCAAGATGACCATACCTAGTACAACCGCCGCCGCTGCCGCGAGCGAACCACCCACTATGGCGCGTCTCCACCAGGTACGGCGTCGTGTGGCGGCCGTAAGAACCGGTAATGCGGTTCCTTCGGGAAGTCGGTTCAGAACGGACCACGTGAACGAAGAGCGTTGAATGGCGGCAGCATGACGGCGATCGGCAGCTAACCAAAGTTCGTACTCAATCGATTCAGCAGCGGAAAGACCGCGGTCACGGCGCACGATCCAGTTCGCTGCAGTGATGCGCAGCTGATCGTCGGGGATCTCGGGAGACGGCGGTTTCATGGCTAAGGCAAACCCTGGCGGGCAAAGAATTCCTCGCAACGATGCAGGGCCTTGGTCAGTTGCGATTCCACCGTGTGCTCCGTGATACCAAGTCGCTTAGCGATTTCCCGGTGAGAAAGGTCTTCAAATTTACGGAGGACGAGGATTTCCCGGCAACGAGAGGGCAGCTCCGCGATCGCTTGCGCGAGCAGGTCGGCCTCTTGATGTCGGCTGGCCACTTCGGCTGCAGTCTGTGCCTCATCGATGACGGGCGAGCTCACGAATTCCGTTATCGGAATCGTCTTGGCCGCGGTCCGACGCCGAAAAAGATCTCTCGCCGCATTGCGCGCCGTGGCAAAAAGAAGGCCGCGAGGAGAGGCTATCCGACTGAAGTCTCGGGCACGAAGGATCCGAAGGTAGGTTTCTTGGACCAGATCATCGATATCAGACGGATTGACGAAACCATGAAGGTAAGCCCGCAGGGCAGGCTCGTGCGGCGCGAGCTCAGCCGTGAACCAAGAGGTATTGTCGGATTGGGGTGAATCCACGAAGAACCACGCTTGAGCAGCACGACCTCGGCGCAAGCTCGATCTGTCTGAGTGCGAAGTGGACGATGCAAGAGTCAGGCCAAATAAACACTCAATGAAATGATAATGAGCATCTTAGTAAAAAATTACGGAGGCCCTAACAAGCCCGGCCTACCCAAAGCGCCACGCGACCGTTCTCTGACTTCTCTATTAAACCAATTCATCCTCTTAGTTCAGCCGTCAGCTTTCCGCTTTCAGCTTTTCTTTCGGCAACGTTTCAGTTTCTCCGCTTTTCTCTGGGAGGGCCACGGTCCCTCGTGGCCGGGTTTGCGTTTACAGACACCGCGATTGCGTGAACCAGCCGGCGTCGTTTGAGTCACGCGATCCCCGGCCACGAGGGACGGCATT
>DKKJ01000181.1:3786-5335 GCA_002455175.1 Opitutaceae bacterium UBA6669 | reverse complement strand
CAGGGTAGCACCGAGGTCGTAGCAGGCACAGCGGAGGCCGTAGCGGATTTGAGAGCAGGTTTTTCTATTCCCGCCACACTCCACGCCTCGGTCGCTGGAGATGACGGTAAAGGTGCACGCGAGGAGGCCGGTACAGAGTCGGTCGAGCTCCCCCTGAGATCTGATTGTCCCGCTGATTGATTTCGTATCCTTTCTCCCACTACTGACCGCAGGGCCTGCAGGGTCTCAGGAGCGATCGAGACCGTTTTCACCCCATTCGCCTTCAATNNCCCAGCAGCTTTTCGACGTACTTCCCGAGGAGATCGAATTCCAGATTGACGAACTGATCTACCTTGCGCCCCTGAAGGTTGGTTACCGCCAACGTATGCGGAATCAGCCAAACGGCGAAGGAATCTCCCTCTACCTCTGCGACCGTAAGAGAGATGCCATCGATGGCGATGCTGCCCTTGGGAATCAAATAACGTCCAAACCCGGCTGGGACTGCGACGCGCAAATAGTAGTCAGCCCCTCGTGGCTCGAATATTTGGATGGTTCCCTTACCATCAATGTGACCGGTGACAAAGTGACCGCCGAGCTTTCCTCCAAAAGCGAGGCTCCGTTCGAGATTAACAAGGTCGCCCGGATGGCAGTCGCCCAGATTGGTGAGCCGTCGTGTCTCTTCAAGAACGTCAAAGGCCAACTCGCCCCGAGTTTCGTCAAAGTCTACGGCGGTGAGACAACAGCCGTTGACTGAGATGCTGTCTCCGGTTGCCAGACCAGTGAAAACGTGTCGTCCACGGAGGACGAACCGCCAGCCCTTTTCGCCACGGGTAAAGGCGACTACCTGTCCCGTTTCTTCGACAATCCCAGTGAACATAGTCAGTGACTCAGGAAACTACTTTAATTTGATCCGAACCAGCTGAGTCTCCCCTCCCCGCTTCAACAGCATGACCGCCTCAGCACGGGCTTCATCGGACTGGATTGCCGCTAACTGTTGAGAAGCCTGATCAAACGACGTCACGGGCACGCCATCGATTTCACGTATCCAATCGTCAGTGCCTACCCCAGCGGTCGCTGCAGGCGAGTTGGCTTTCACAAAATGCGCGATCAAGCCCTGGTGCTCCGCTACAGGCGCGCGCCGGATCACGCCATCGGCGTAAACAAACTCACGCACTGTCACCCCCAGGCGATCGAAGTATTTCTTTTGCGCCTCCCGCTGCAATTTAGGTTCTTCGACCAGGGTCGCGCTGACTTCCACACGCTGACGCTCGCGCAGTACGGTGACTTTGAACGTATCACCCGGAGCCCTACGATTGACTTCCCGTGATACGAAAAGCGCCATGACTCGGTCTGGTTTCAGACGAGGGAGAGCTTCTCCGTTAATCGCGATAATGACATCGCGATCTTTTAAACCCGCTTTTTCCGCAGGGCTCCCCGCCAAAACTTCACTGACCACACAGCCTGATGCGATTCCGAG
Source organism: Opitutaceae bacterium UBA6669 (assembly GCA_002455175.1). GTDB lineage: Bacteria > Verrucomicrobiota > Verrucomicrobiia > Opitutales > Opitutaceae > UBA6669. Next base: position 3,879 of record DKKJ01000181.1, on the reverse strand, counting down.
GAATGTGGCCACATCCGGATCAATCGGTTGCAGGCCATGCGCCCCGAACCAGGGCACTGAACGGCCAAATACATTGAGTGGACGTCGGTCGAA
>DKKJ01000181.1:0-3771 GCA_002455175.1 Opitutaceae bacterium UBA6669 | reverse complement strand
GGAATGCTGCGGTCTCGCCCATATTCACCAAAGCAATGGGCTCTCCTCCTTGGGAGCGTTGAGAATACTGCACAAACGTCTGGCCAAACCCGGCCAATCCCAAACCGACGAATGCCCCCTTTAGATCAAATACCGGAAGACCTGGTGCCGCTACATCGTNNGCCTTCTGAGGAACATTTTGAAACAGACCTATACGGCCCTGCAGGAAGTAGGGGGCGAAGTCCTCGTCTTTACCGCGTAGACTAATCCCCCAAACCTCATCCGCCAACTCGACCCTGTCGTCAGAGCGCGCCGCATACTGACTTATAGGAACCAACGAAGGCCAAAGAGAATCGGCCACCCTCAGATAGTGCCAGGAGGTAAACACATCTTGGCCTAGATAGGTCGCCGCTGCATATTTTTGCACAGGCTCGCCCGGGAGATAAATTCGGAAATCTTTCAACTCCGTGGGCGTGAAACGAGGGGTGATCGATCCGTTGGGAATAATAATCGTACCTTCCTTATCNNCTCGACCGCGACCACTGATTTTAAACGCTCTTTCCAAAGCTGCTGCACCGTGGCGCCACGAGTTGCCGACACGAGGAGTATCAAAGCGACAACCGGGAGCAGCCAAGAACTGCCACGCCTGATTAGTGAACGGGCCGTTATGAAGGGGAAAGTCTGAGGGGAAATCATGGTTTGAGGATATAAAAGGAAACTCGAAAATCTCGCTGCGCTTCGACCAGCGTTTGCTCCGGCTTGGCCTCGTAAGCCTGGTGGAGCTCCTTGGCGATTTCAAGCGAGGTAATCTTTTGCTGATTGATACTCGTAATGATGTCTCCGGGCGACAATCCAGCGACCGCTGCAGGAAATCCCGGTTGTACACCGATCACAAGCATACCAGTGGAATCTTTGAGCTGGCCAGCTCGAGCAAATGCCCGGGAGACCTTTCGAACCGCGAGCCCCCATTTCTCAAAAGCCCACTCTTCTCCGACGCGACTCTCGAGAAGTTCGGTGACGACCGTGTAATCCTTGGTCTCGGTCCCTCGCTTCACGGTCAAAAGTACCCGGCTCCCCACCGCACGACTAGCGATGGCGTTTTGGATCGGAGGAAGTTGCTCCGGAAAACGGCCATCCACCGCTCGGCCATCAATCGCCAGAAGGATGTCGCCCCCTTTAAGACCCGCAGCCGCGGCAGGTGAGCCTGGGTCGACTGAGTTGATCAGCATTCCAGAATTGAGCGCCAACGAGAAAAAGCTCTCAAGATCAGCCAAGGCTCCGGGAACGATCCCAACATAACTACGAGTGACGACACCTTTGCTCGCGAGCTCGTGCACCACGCGTTGCGCAATCGCGGAGGGAATCGCAAATCCGAGATTATTCGCCCCCATGTAGCCCCGTGAAGAGATACCGATGACCGAACCACGCTCGGTCACGAGCGGACCACCCGAATTCCCAGGATTGATCGCAGCGTCGGTCTGCAACCAGGTATTAAATGCACCGGTTTCATATCCGCGAACGCCATTATTGTCCTGAAAATAACGACGGTTATTCGAGATGATACCACGGGTAACCGTACGGGTAAGACCGTGAGGCGTGCCGACCGCGTAAACCACCTGTCCCGGAAACAATTTTTCCGAGTCGCCAAATACCGCATGTGAGTAGCGCAAGTTTTTGCGTTTGACCTCGGCTAGATCCAATCGGAGGAGCGCAAGATCGGTCCAGTGATCCCAACCCACCAGTGTGGCTCCGACGCGTTCTAAGTTCGCCAATGTGACAATGATCTCGATTGCCTTAGGACTCGCTACATGGGCGTTCGTAAGGATCAAGCCATCTGCAGTGATGATGACCCCCGAGCCGACTCCAGACGAAAACCGCTTAACACCAGAGCTATAGGAAACTTCGCGTACATCAATACGCACGACGGAGTCCAAAAGACGATTGAACTCCTTGGACATCCCCGCGCCCCGCGACTCACCGTGGCTCGCAGTGAAAACGGCGATCAGTAATCCCAGCCGGAGCACCGTTGACGCGATCCTCGAAAGATTTACTCTGGTCCGTTCATTCAAATGGCTACGCATTGCAAAGAGTACGACTTTCTCCAAATCGAGCCGCATTGGCAAACCTTCTGGGAGCAGTCCCGTTCGTTTCGTGCAGAACTCGATCCGTCGAAGCCGAAGTACTACGTACTTGATATGTTCCCCTACCCCTCAGGGGCAGGATTGCACATCGGACATCCTGAGGGCTACACCGCCACGGATATTATCGCCCGCTACAAGCGCGCGCAGGGATTTTCGGTTCTTCACCCGATTGGTTGGGATGCGTTCGGCCTTCCAGCCGAACAACACGCGGTCAAGACGGGTACCCATCCGGCCAGCAACACGCAAAACAACATCACCAATTTNNCGCTGGACCCAATGGATCTTCCTCCAACTGTTCAAACGAGGCCTTGCCTACGTCGATGAACGCCCCGTGTGGTGGTGTCCCGAACTGAGAACCGTTCTAGCCAACGAGGAGATCGTCGACGGCAAGTCCGAAGTCGGGGGCTTCCCCGTAGAGCGCCGCAATCTTCGCCAGTGGGTGCTGCGGATCACCGCCTACGCTGACCGCCTTCTGGCGGATTTGAAGGACGTTGACTGGCCCGATTCGACCAAGCGCATGCAAGAAGCTTGGATCGGTCGGAGCGAAGGCGCTGAGTTGCTCTTCGCCTTGGAGTCGGCGGACCTGGGAGATCTCAAAGTCTTCACCACACGTCCCGACACCGTCTTTGGTGTGACCTACATGGTGATCGCACCCGAGCATCCTCTGGTCAACGCACTGACAACCCCCGCACAACGCGACGCGGTGGAAGCGTACCGAAAGAAAGCCTCCGCCAAAAGCGACCTAGAGCGCACCGATTTAGCCAAGGATAAATCCGGAGTTTTCACCGGTTCCTACGCGCTCAATCCCGCTAACGGTGCTCGCGTTNNAGGGTTACGGCACCGGCGCCATCATGGCAGTGCCTGCCCATGACGAGCGCGACTACGCGTTTGCTCAGCAGTATTCCTTGCCGGTGATTCCCGTCATCGCTCCTCCGACCGAAAGCGATCCCAACGGGCAAACACCGCTTCCCTACACCGGCGACGGGATCTTGGTGGCATCGGGCGCCTACACCGGGCTACCCTGGGAAGAAGCCAAGAAAAAGATCACCACCGACCTCGCTGCCAAAAACCGCGGCCGGGCGACCATCAATTTCAAGCTGCGTGATTGGCTATTCTCCCGGCAGCGCTACTGGGGTGAACCGTTCCCCATCCTTTGGGTTTCGGAGACGGACTACCAACGCGCCGCAAACCGCGACTCAAAGAGCCTGCCACCTGAACCGGTAACTTACCGAGACTCAGAACGCGGTGTGACTTGGTTCGCGTTACCGCTCTCAGAAAAGAGCCTCCCTCTCACACTGCCTGACGTGCAATCGTACCAACCGAGTGGCACCGGCGAAAGCCCCTTGGCCAACGTGACCGAGTGGCTGGAAATTTGGTATAATTTCGAGTCCGGCGAAAGTGTACCTGCCAGTCAGGCTCAGCCAGCGGGCGCCTCGTGGATACGGGCGCGCCGCGAAACCAACACCATGCCACAGTGGGCGGGCTCTTGTTGGTACTACCTGCGTTTTCTCGACCCAAAGAACGACCAAGCGCTCGCCTCTCCAGAGGCGCTGTCCTATTGGGGTACGCCTGATCTCTATGTTGGCGGGGCCGAACACGCAGTGCTTCACCTGCTCTACGCGCGTTTTTGGCACAAAGTCCTTTTCGATTT